>RDYZ01000424.1 GCA_004293855.1 Oscillatoriales cyanobacterium
GTGGCGATCGCTGGGCCGGTGAAGTCGATGCCGTCCGGTGGCTTTAATTACAGGAGCGGGCGTCAGTTTTGGAACGATGTACGCGGTGGTTTGCTGGGGTTGACCTGGACGCAGATCGCGACGGTGCGATCGTGGGCGAAACAGGGTGCGGTGATCCTGGCGGTGGGGGATATTGTGCCATTGGTGATGGCGCGGCTGAGTGGGGCGCGTTTTGTGTTTGTGGGGACGGCGAAATCGGAGTATTACCTCCGGGATGAAATCGGATCGATCGCCCGTCCGGGAATTAATGACCTGATCGAACGGCTTTCGGGGTCGGTGTATTTGCCGTGGGAGCGCTGGCTGCTGCGATCGCGCCAATGTCGGGCGATTTTTCCCCGTGATGCCCTGACGGCCAAAGTGTTGGCACAATTTCGCTTACCGGCCTTTGATCTGGGGAATCCGATGATGGATGATCTGGAACCGTCAGAACGCTGTCGTCAGGCGATCGAGGGGCGGGCGCTGTCGATTTTGCTGTTGCCGGGATCGCGATCGCCGGAAGCCCAACGCAATTGGGAGACGATTTTACGAGCCGTGCCGCCGATTCGCGAAGCCTTTGCCGATCGCGCCGTAACCTTCGTGGCGGCGCTGGCTCCAGGACTCGATCGCCAGGATTTCCGCTTAGCGCTCGATCGCTACGGTTGGCGATCAACCGAACAAACCCAACCCTGGCTCGACGATGACCACGCGCAAACCCTCACCCTCGCTCGCGCTCAATTTGTCCTCAGTCAGCACGCCTACGCCGATTGCCTGCACCGCTGCGATCTGGCCTTAGCGATGGCCGGTACAGCCACCGAGCAATTTGTCGGTCTCGGCAAACCGGCGATCATTTTTCCCGGCACAGGCCCCCAATTTTCGCCCGCCTTTGCAGAAGCCCAAGGCCGTTTACTGGGTGCGTCCGTGATTCACCTGAAACGACCGGAAGCGGCGATCGACACGATCGTCCGCCTCTTACAGTCACCGGATTGGTTACAAACCATTGCGGATAATGGCCGTCGCCGTCTGGGAACCGCAGGAGCTGCCCACCGGATCGCCGAATGTGCGATCGCCCAACTTAGCGATTGAGCTGCACCCGCCACTGACGCCCATCACAATACATCACAATAATTAAAGAATCGACTGCAACGCCGTCTTACCTCAGTTTTCGACCTGCAAACGACAAATGAAGCCCTAAACCTTGTCGGTCATATTGACCAATCAAGAACGAACCCCTAACCCCTTGGCTCCGGCTCAAAGTTTCCGAAACGAGTCGGCATACTGAGCCAATTAAGTCCAGCGAGGGCGTTTAGCAGGAAAGGTATAGATCAAAAAACAATATTGGCAGTCACCAACGTCAAAGCCGATCTGTACGTTGTTGTAGCAGATTGATGCGGGATTTTCAATCCTTGCCGAATCGTCGCTTGTGCGGTAGTCCGTACGAACTCGGCGGCGTATACCCAGCGGAAAATTCTATCTTTAAGATGGAGTCAGATCGCGCGATCGCCGGATGCGTCCCCCGTGCGTCGTCGGCTGAACCCCGATCGCCGCTCGATCGTTA
>RDYZ01000148.1 GCA_004293855.1 Oscillatoriales cyanobacterium
GCCGCCCTCGACGATCGCTTGCACTACGCCCATGTTCGCCTCCAGCCCCACTGGGCTAAAGCCTACCTCGATCGCTACTTTCCCAGCACGTCCGTCACCGTGAGTTTTGACCTACCAACGGATATCGTCGGCATCGTCTGTTACGACCAAACCTGTCAAGAGCCCAACCATCGGCTCGAACAGCTCTTTGAGCAAATTCAGGCACGGCTCGATCGCTAAGTTGCTCAATCTGTTGGTAAATCGACAGATCCATGACCCCCGATCGACCAAAAGTCGGCAAACATTACGGATCATCGGTTGCCGGTAGCGCATTTAGTACAATGAGCAGACCCATCCCCCCATTGAGTCGCCACACTTTCGAGGCAATCATCCTGTTTGCCAAAATATAGCGCTGTCGATTAAATGGGGAGATAGTTTCCCGTACCCAGGGTGCGGGCTTCTCTACTGGCTCTTTCGCGTCTTGCCTCGCTGAGGATGTATCTCCCTATGGAGGAGGTTATATGAGTTCCCCTTCCCGGTCTATCCACAATTTCGACGTCGTGACCAACAATTCAGATACCAATACAAGTGATCTCCCGATCGCTCGCCCCCCCAAGCGACCAACCCCACCGGCTCAGTCCACCGTAGACGCATCTACGGACGTTCGAGCCACACCGCCGTCCGCTATGAAGCTCCAGGCTCCCATTAAACCCCTGCCACGACCTACCAAAATCACCACTCCGGCGAAAGCGTCACAGCCCAGTGCCCCGGCGACGACAGCGGCCACGGTCACCCCCCCCATCGAGGTGGATCGATCGCGACCCATCCCCGCCCCGAGTGAGCCGAAACAGTTTCGTGCGATCGGGCTGATCCGTGGTAAGTACGTCCCCTCTGAGGATCAGTTCACCTGCGGCACCTTTTTGAGTGATGACGGAGCGGAAATTGACTCCGTGTTGCTCGGACGGGTCATGAGCCTGATCAAAAAACATATCAACCTGGATGAGTCTCATCTGTGGGTGGTCTATCCACGCACCCAGCAAGATAGTGGCTCGCTACACCTGCAAATCGTTGGCGTTTGGGAGCCGGAAACCCTGTCCTTAAGCGAGGAAGATACAGACTCGGACGGTAAGCAGATCGCCTCATCCGAGGTGGAAGACGATAACTATTTCTCCATTCGTGGTGAAGTCGTTTTCTATTCCGAAGAGCGATCGTGCACGGTGGTCAAAATTCGCCAAGCTCCGCGCAAAAAAGGCGATACGGCACGTTACTTTAAGCTTTCACTGGTCGGTAAAATCGAAGGCCGTACCCTTGGGCATTTTTGGGATTTCCAGGTACGCCGCAATGGTACAGCCCTCGAAATTGATCGCGGTGAGTGTATTGGTCCGATGCCGCCGAAGCGTAATGCCAAGCGCAATTCAGGACGCAAGCCGTTTCGTAAAAAGTTTGATCGTGACGATCGCAACACCCAAGCGACAACGAAACCGACGGGTCACGATCGCGACACACCCAAGCCCCAGCTCCGCAGCAAAACGGAGAGTGACATCGCCGCAACGGCTGCTGAATAGCTCGCTCCGGTTCGCTGCATCGTGACCGATACCTTGGATAGACCCTAACCCCGAAGTGTTACTTCGGGGTTCTTTTTTGGGCGCGAATCACATCCGCCTAAAATGCTGTGAGCTGGTCTAGACGTAGCCACATATTGGGCGTGGGCACAGCACCAAACTTTAACAGGGCATAGTCTCCTTCGATTTCAAGGATTTCGCCGCGTGTGTCAAACAAATAGGAGGGTAAGCGTGAATCGCTAGCGGTGGCCTCCAGGCTATTTTCGAGCTGCTCACGCACGACGCGGACGAATGAGCCACGTTTGAGGGCTGCGGGTTTGGGAGTTGTGGTCGGGTCTGCCATGATGTTTAGAAGGAAGGAGATTGTTGAGATATGGAAGGTAGGGTGTTGATCAACCAAGGGCGTGTCATCAAGGCATCGATGACAGCCCCTCGCCTATCCCAGCACGATCGCCCGCGATGGTTGGCACGATCCATCGTACTGAATTCGCTAACGTTTGGGCTGACACTGCGGGCAAAAATGCGCCGATCGTCCGGCTAATCGAATTCGTTCAATCGGCGTTTGACAGACGAGACAGGGCTGTCCGGTGCGGTTGTAGACCCGCGCGATGCCGCCATAGCGTCCATTGGTTCCGGTCACGCCGACAAAGTCACTAAAGGTTGTCCCCCCAAGGGCGATCGAATCCTGGAGGACACGCACCACATTCTGGCGCAGGGTTTCAAGTTGTGCGGCGGTAAGCTCACAGCATAGGGTTGTGGATCGAATCCCGCTTAAAAATAGTGCTTCATCGGCGTAGATATTGCCGACACCGGCGACGATCGTCTGGTCGAGTAACGCATTCTTGATCGGTCGCTTGCGGTGCGCGAGGGCCGCCCGGAAAGCTGCCAGGGAAAAGTCCGGCGAGAGCGGCTCCGGCCCCAGCTTGCCTAGGCCGGTCACAATCTGCGGCTCGGCGATGCCGGGTGGAATCCACCACATTTGCCCAAAGGTGCGCGTATCCACGAAACGCAACTCCCGATCGCGGCCATCCATCGGGGACTGATCTACCGGTGTCGTCTGATCCGATTCCATAAATAACCGAACCCGTGTGTGTTTTTGCAACGGCGCTAGACGATCGCACCAGAGCAACTGTCCCGTCATGCGTAAATGCACCCCAAACCCGCAGGTTGTCCCATCCGCCCGCTCCAGATCGGCCAGTAGATACTTGCCCCGCCGTCGCCACTGACGCACCGTCGCCCCCGATAGCCCCGCCAGAAAAGCCGTGCTTGTGTCTGGGTAGGCCACCGTGCGATCGAGCAACACCACTCCGCCTGTGATCCGATAGCCGATCGTGGTCGCTTCGAGACCCCGGCGCACCGTTTCCACTTCAGGTAATTCAGGCATCCCACACACCGAAAAACATCACTATGCCATGCATCTCCGCCCGCGCAAACCACCGTCTCCCACTGTCTCCCACCGGATGCAAACCGGATCGCGGGGAACAGGTTGCAGATCAAACCTCACGTCCCTAGACAAAAATAAACGCGCAAGCCCAAAGCCGCGCGTTAACCAAATATAAGCTGATAATTGCAAGCAAGCAGAATGTCTTAACCGACGACTTCGAGTTCGTTTTCGGCAAAGTTGTTGGTGTTAATACCGCCGGTAGAACCGCTAAAACCGTTATAGTTAACCGTTTCAAAACGGACGATCACAGGATAAATGATGCCGCTTTGGTCTACCGTTGCGACCGTACCCACTTCGCGATACCAGTAGGACTCTTTGCGGAGAATTCGTACTTTCGCGCCACGTTTGATAGACATAATTTACGTTTTCCGATGATTAATGAGGCTGATCGATAAAATGCCAGGATAGTGGAACGTTCGACCGATCGGTATCGTGAACCTCGATCGCCATGAATCGGAACGATCGGATCACACGACCTATGAACGGACGCAAACCCGCCCCCTGACCGCTGCCAAGGCATTAGTACCCAGATTACTACCGCATTCTCGCAATCGTCCGGTCAATCTCTTTAAGTTTTATTGCTTACCTCGTGGGATCGGCTGTTGCGTTGCGTTACATGCCTTTCATTCACTGCCAATCACGTACTTTTGCCACTCCGGGTGTGAGCCGCTGTTTAAATACTTCCGAACTTCAAAAAACAGGCTGCTGTGGGGACGCCGGGGCGGGTGGGAGAGGGGCATTTCGGCTTCTTCGGGCGTGCGGTTTCCTTTGCGGACGTTGCAGCGAACACAGGCCGTCACCAAATTTTCCCAGGTATCACCACCGCGACGCGATCGGGGAAACACATGATCCAGCGTTAAATCCTCACCCGTATAGCCACAGTACTGACAGGTATGACCATCGCGGGCAAACACATTACGCCGCGTCAGGGGAATTTCTTTGTAGGGCAAACGCACGTAATACCGCAGTCTGATTACGGTGGGAAGCGGTACGTCAGGATAAATAAATCGCCCGTTGTGTTCGATTTGTTCAGCTTTTCCCTTCAGAACCAAGACGATCGCCCGCTGCCAGTTCGTAATGTTGAGCGGTTCGTAGGACGCGTTAAGGACTAGAACCTTACTCATGATCGTAAAGAGACGACGCGCTCTAGGGTTGTGTCCCCAAAGGTTAACACATCTTTTTTTGAAGGGTTGGCTAGACCTTCAGCTCACCTTGAAGTCCCCTTTTATGATGCGTGAAAGTGAGGGAATGGCCGTGAGATCGACGCAAATTAGCTGAGATCGATCGAGGTGGTTGGATGTACGTTAATTCGGTCTCATTGCTGAGCGTGTCCCAGGGAATTTAGGCTCAAGCAAAGGCTTGAATTAGCACCATTGTTCAGCCTGCACCGCCGTTAAACCAGGCCGGATCTCGCCGGAGTCGCACCCACATTTAAGGCTGTGAGTCGGCGAGCGCTTGCACTCCCTACTGCTGGCGTCAAGAATCTTAAAAATTTGTTTTCGTCGCACTCCCATTTATGGGGTGTCAGACTCGATCGGAGCAGCGATCCCGGCGGCTGACACCGGAATATTTTTAATGAGTCCGGCTTTTTTCGTTTTGGTGCAAAACGACTGGACGAGACCTTCGCGCACCTCTTGGTCAAAATGTGCAGCAACCTCAAGATCCGTCTGTTGCTGGCAATCTTGCAAGGTTTCAAAGGACGTCATCTCTTCGATCGTCTCGTCCGATCCGGGCGGGGTCTTGATTGCGCTGGCAAGCCCAAAGGTTCCGAGGGCAAACATACAGGCACAGACCAGCATAATGCCACTAAGATTTTGTGCCTTGTGCAGGTCTTGCATGGTCTTGCTCTCCGCAAAAATATTGAGGCAATAGGAGTTAAGGTTCTGCCTCACACCGGCACTAGAATACTGGTTATTGCGAGCTGATTTATGAAGATTACGCAAAGAATACGGCAATTTCCGTAAAGAATACGTAAAGATTGGCGCGTTCCGAGGATATGCTTCCTGTTAATATCCGTACTTATACAGTCTAAAATTGCAACGCAAGCCGGTCATGCAGGCGAATTGATTAGGCAAACGGTCATGATAAAGCGATCGCCGATCAATCAGGGCGAGGGCGATCACAAGAGAGCCTGAAGATAGACGGCTGGGGGGAGCGGGGTTAGGTCTTCGGGGCGGTAGCTGTGCACGCGGCGTCTAGGATGACCAAATCGGCGTGACTAAAGACCGCGCATCGATCGAGATCTGCGGCAAGCACGGGCACACGCCCAGCCTCGAGATCTGCGATCGCAGTGGCGATCGCGTGAATCATTGGATCAGCTTGAAAATCAGATTTCACCAGTTCACCGAGGCGCTTGTCCTGGCGAATGGCATCGGCCTGAAAGCTTGATCGTCGTACTAGCCAGAGCCCAAGATTGTAGCGATCCACAAAGTTTGCCACCTGTTGCCGATCGCCACTAAAAAAGGTTGCGATCGTTTCAACTCCACGTTGTTTGAGGGGCAGATAGTAGCCCAGTTGATAGGGGATTGCGTATTCAAACCCGAAGATAATGGATCGTTGGCTAAAGCTGGGCAGATTATTCATCTCGCCATCAATTCCGGCGATCGTTGTATCGATCGGAGTCGATCGTAAAAAGGCATAAATCTCCGGTGCGCCGCCGGTTTGGTAGGCCGGATGGAACGCATCCGCCAGCCAGAGCGGTGATGCCGCCACGGACAGGATCATCGCTCCCCTCAGGAGCCGACCAACCACACGACGAACAATGCCCATCATGGCAAGGCTGCGACGTTTCGGGCCAACTCTGCGCTGCGCCCACCGCCATAGCCCATCCACCCAGAGCGTAATCGCGATCGCTGACGTGATCGCCAGGAGTAGCTTGAGGTTGTGATGGGCGTAGCGACTGGGTAAATGCAGACGAAACAGCAGCAGATGGGCTAAACCGAACAGGCTCACGGTACTGAGGAACCACCAGCGCAGCAGGATCGATCGCGGATCGATCGCGGCAACCAGGGGAAAGATGCGCGGAAATTGAACGGTCAGGGGCAGAAGCAGACCCAGCCAGGGAAATAGGGGCAGTCGATCGGGAAAAAATCCGCTACGCTCGCCCGTTAGCCAAAATCGAACCCAGTCATCATTAAAAAATTGGCTACGTCCCCGAGGCCAAAACTCCGCTGCGTGGCGGGCTTGCTCCAGGCTAATGGTTTCGCCGTAATCCCCACTCGTCAGGGCATACCCCAAAACGGCAACGATCGCCACCGCCCACAAACTCAGCCAGAACCGCACGATCGACCCCGTTATCGCATTGACTGTATTGACCGCTTGACGATTCATCTCCCGATTCGCCCCCCGCTCTGGACTTGTTCTGGCTAGCCCCAAGCGTCGCGCCAAGCCGGGATAGGCCGTTACCCCCGCACCGATAAAGGCGATCGTCCCTTCGACGATCACGTATTGCGGATAAAACGACGCCGTTAGCCCGATCGCGATCGCGGCCCACCACCACGATCGTCGCACAACCCCGTAGAGAAACAGCGCCAGTGTTAAATAAACAAACGCTCGCGGGGTTCCCGAGGCCACATCATCTTTCATCCACAGTGACAAATTGAGAATCGCCGTCGCCAGAAATCCAGTTAACGGCAGTGGCAACAGCTCGATCGTCAGGCCGTACACCACGATCGTTGTTGCCAGGGAAATTAAGACTTCGTCAGGCCGTACACCACGATCGTTGTTGCCAGGGAAATTAAGACTGGCAGGATGTGATTGAAATCAAACGGGGCCATGCCGACCAGTGCCGCAAGGCGATACAGCAACGTGTAACCGATCGGGGCCACGTCTTGAAAATAATCGGCGATCGGGTCCTGGGGAAACAGAGCCGGATTGGCAAAACGCGCCATCCAAAACACATGCTGACGGGCATCATCCTGAATCACCAGCGGATCGCTCAGGGCTTCATGGATCACGCATAACCCCGTGAGCAGCGAAAACAGCAAACTCAAAACCAGCCCGATCGCCCGGTATCGTTGGCGGGGTTGAGGTTGGATGAGGCGATCGGCGACGTATCCAAGCTGTGAGGCCAGGGTAGGACGGGTTGCAGGATCGGAGCGATCAGCCGAGTGTGACATAGAAGTCCGTGAAGTCCGTGAAGTCCGTAACGACGGGGTAGCGATGATGGCCATGATGATGGCAATGGTGCGTTATGTCCTGCAAGACCGTTCTTGCAAACCGTTCTTGCAAGACCATTCTTGAAAAACCGTTGAAGCACAAGCAGCGAGAGCACTCTAGAGCCTAAACGATCCGATCGCCAATCCCCTTGGCGAAAACAACGGACGAAGGCAAGCAGTCCGACCCAATCTCACGCATCCAGAGAATGCAGACCCTAGAATAAAAGCAGCGTATTCCCGCTGTAAGTTCGATCGACGCCCTTAACTTCCCCTGTCACTAACCCCCGGCTAAAGCGCGGGGGCTTGAGTCAGTCAGGACTCAAGGGTAACTAGAGACTAGGGCAACTTGAGCCGATGTTTTAGCACGTACTTCCGGTTACTTCCCTAGACCGGATTATCTACAAGCCACCTGATTCATGGCGTTGCGTTAGGGCAAGACATCTAAGCATCGGTGTCCGAAGGGACTTAAACATTTATTGGGTTATACCAATCATGCGAATTCCAGTCGTCGATCAAGACCACAAACCACTGATGCCAACGACGACCGCACGGGCTAGAAAGTGGCTTGAGTCAGGCAAAGCCGTTAAGCGTTGGTCTGATGCCGGACAGTTTTATGTTCAGCTAACGTGCGAGCCATCAAGCCGCAATACTCAGGACATTGTTATCGGTATTGACCCTGGCAAGCTGTACAGCGGCATTGGGGTTCAATCTGCCAAGTTCACGCTGTACACCGCACATCTGGTTTTGCCGTTCAAAACGGTAAAAGGCCGTATGGAGTCACGCCGCATCATGCGTCGCGCCCGTCGTGGACGGCGTATCAACCGCAAGGTTGAATTCTCAAAACGTGCCCATCGGCAAAAGCGATTCAATAATCGTTGCGGACACAAGCTACCCCCATCAATCCGAGCGAACCGCCAATTAGAGCTACGCATCGTGACGGAACTCTGCCAGATTTATCCGGTAACAAAAATCAAGTTTGAGTACGTCATGGCGCGTGGCGACAAAGGCTTTAGTCCGGTGATGGTGGGTCAAAAGTGGATGCTGATTCAACTTGCGACACTAGCACCAGTTAGCACAATTTACGGCTATCAAACTGCATCAACGCGCAATCATCTGGGGCTTGAAAAACACAAAGCGAACAAGTCGAAGCAATGTTTTGAGACTCATGCGGTTGATGGTGTGGCAATTGCGGTATCTCACTTTGTCCAGTTCAAGCGCTATCACCGACTTGGTGAAGATGGCGCGGATTGGTCGGGTGAAGTGGCGGTGACGAAAGCCCCATTCTATGTGGTGAAGCGCCCCCCATATTCCCGGCGTCAACTGCATTTGATGGTGCCTGCCAAAGGTGGCAATCGGCGCAAGTATGGCGGGTCTACAACCCGGCATGGATTGCGCAAAGGTGACTTGGTTGATTCTCCGAAAGGGATTGGCTACGTCAGTGGAGAAACCAAAACCCAGGTATCGGTTTCTGATTCAAATTGGAAGCGACTCGGGCAGATCGACCGCAAGAAAGTATCGCTGATTCGGCGCTCAAACGGATTGATATTGAGTCACGGCAGCTAAAGCTGCACGGGGCGTTTTTCCTCCCTGCACTGAAGTAGCAGGGTTTCCAAACTACCGAGATTTTCCTATGAAACTACCCCTATTCGGCCTCCGTGCCGATGACTTTCGCCACCCCCTCGACTTTGAAGCGACGACCACCCTCAAGCAAATTCCGGGCCTACCGGTCTTAATTCGGAGCCTCCTCGGTGAAGTGGGTGAGCAGTTTTTTTACTTGGAAAATATTGCCTCCAGCATCCTGGTGGGTCCCAATCAACTGCCCGACCTGTACGCCCTGCTGCAAGATGCGGCTCGCGTGCTAGACGTCGAAGCTCCCCAGCTCTACGTCCGCCAAGACCCCAGCCCGAATGCCTACACCTTCGCCATGCGGGGACGTCAGCCGTTTGTGGTTGTCCATACCTCGTTAATCGACATGCTCGAACCGGACGAGGTGAAAGCGGTCATCGCCCATGAGCTAGGTCACCTGAAGTGTGAGCATGGGGTATACCTGACACTCGCGAATTTGCTGATGTTGGCGGCGGAACAGATCCCGATGTGGGGACAGCCGATCGTCGCGAATCTGGAAAGTCAAATGATGGAATGGGTGCGTTGTGCTGAATTTAGCTGCGATCGGGCGGCACTCTTGGCGATTCAAGATCCGCGCGTCGTGGCATCGGTACTCATGAAACTGTCTGGCGGTTCGCCCAAACTGTCGCCCCTGCTGAATCTTGATGCCTTTATCGAACAAGCCCGCGCCTACGATCGCATCGACGATAACGAAATCGGCGAACTGCTGAAACAAATGCAAACCGAACAGCTTTCACACCCCGTTCCCGTGCTGCGTGCCCGTGAGATCGATCGCTGGTCTCGTTCACAAGATTATCAACGCTTGTTAAATACGGCCACTCATGGCTATAATGATGAACCGAACGACAAAACGTCTTCGGGCAAGTGGCGGAATTGGTAGACGCAGCACACTCAAAATGTGCCGACTTCGGTTGTGAGGGTTCGAGTCCCTCCTTGCCCATTTTTCATCCAGTGCATCAAACTCGCATTTAAACCGAGCGGAAACCGAGCGGGAAACCAGAGGCGCAGCTAAGGTAGACGACTACCGACCGGCGGCGCAGTACCGGTTAAACTCTGCCGATAGCGTTTCCAGTTGACGCGCGACGGTGTGCGCGTCGGCGCCGTAGCGCTTGACATTCGCTTGCGATCGCTTTAGCTCCTTGACCATCGCCGCATCTGGCTTTGCACTGGTAATCCGCCGCACTTCATCGGCCATGTTGCCGTAGGCATCTCCCAACTGTTGATAGAGGCTAACAAACTGGGTTTGATAGTTCGTAATCCGCTCATTGGATAGCTCCAACACCCGTAGATCTGTTGCGATCACCTGCAAGCTATTCGCCAGGGTTTCGATCGCCCTGGGGTCTGTTCCCTGAAATTCCAAAATACGCACATAACCGCGATCGACCACCTCGATCGCCTGTTGACACTGGAGGGTGCGTTGGCGCTGCTGCCACACACGCCAGCCCCCCCAAAGACCCGCCGCGAAGACCAGAAAAATGGCAATCCCTGCCGGAAGTACCGCATTCCACGTCCACGTCGATGAGATTGGGGGAGGGGTGAGCAGAGCCGGTGACGATTCAGTCGGCAGGCGATCGGGCGTATCAGGCATAACTTCAAAATTGTTCAAAGCGACATGCAAGCGCATTCCATCATCGCACTCACCGCCACGATCGTGATGCTTCCACCAGGGAAAACGCATCCTCCCAAGAATGCCCTCATCCCCCAGCCCCACTTCGACTAGCTCAGTGCATCGCTTCTCCCAAAATGGGAGAAGAGGAGCCAGATTTTAAGGATCAAAGTCCCTCTCCCGGCCTGGG
>RDYZ01000425.1 GCA_004293855.1 Oscillatoriales cyanobacterium
CGAATAGGTGAATTGCGTATTAACAAAACCAGCCGTCGCGACAAACTGAAGCGTTTGCAATTCCGCCGGGGTGAGTTCCTGACCTACCGTCAGCGGTTTATTATCACCGGGAGCACCGAGATACACCGTACCCTGCGACACCGGTGGCAGCGTATTAATGATGTAGGATTTGACGGTATTGGTGGCATCGGTCGGGGTATCCGGATCGCTGCCGCCGAGTTGTGAGCCATTGAGAGGAATCGTTGACCCCGCGACCACGTTGCTATACACCGCATCTTCGGTATTCGGCGGGATGTTAATGCTGATTTCCGCCGGATCGCTGTCGGTGTAGGTGTTCGCTCCTGTGCCGCTACCATTGCGCTCGTTCGGGCTATTGTCGGCGGACAGGCTAGTGTAGGTAATGCTGGCGGTGTTGGTGATGTTAATCGCCGCATTACTCGGATCGCTATCGACTGCTGGCTGAGAGACGATCGCGTCAAACTGAATGATCGTCTTGCCACCGTCAGGGAAGCGAGCGAAATTCGCACGAACCCGCTTTTGCGCTGGATCGTAGGTCAGCGTATTGGGCACTTCACCAGACACGAGTTTCAGATTGCCTGCAAACGTGAACCCATCCGGGAGCGCGTTAAGCATTTCCAAATCGAGCGCATCCGCTAAATAGGCGTCAGCACTGTTGGAGTCGATCTCGATTTGAATGGTAACGGTGTCGGTTGGAGTTTTCGGGACAGCGTTTGCAGCATCTTGCGCATCTTCGACTTCGACATTGTCATTGTCCGTATCAAGTGTGTCGATGATGTAGGTTTTGACGTTGACCTGTGGCTCGACGATTTTTGCCACCGGTGGAGTCGCATCATTAAATGCGACTGTCCCATCTGAAAGGGTAAAGTTCAGTTCGGGAGTTCCTTGGAACGCTGGAGTACTGAGGTTATTCGTAGGAATATTCTCAACAACAGCCTGATACTCAATCCAGAAGGTGTTTGCAGCCGTTCCAATACCGGCATCGACCTTGGCTAGGGGAATGTCAACATTAATTGCAATGTCTGAGACACTAACCAGTGCATTTAAATCAGCGATCGTTGTTCCTGTCCCGTCTGCTGCCGTTTCAAATGAGCCATCGAAGGGGACTTCTCCGGTGAGCGAGGTTAGAAATCGACCACTACCCGCGACACCTTTCATTCCGGCTGGAATGATATCTTTAATGTTAATGGTGGGGATGTCGCCATCGGGAATGGTTACGGCGAGGCGATAGGTGATGATTTCGCCGATCACCACCGGGCGAGGATTGGCGGTGTTGGTGTTATCGGACGTGCCGCCGCTTTCTCCCGTGCTTGGTTCGTCAGTTGCCGCGATCGTTTTTTCGATCAACCCTTCAACCGATACCGTCAGCGGTGCCGCGTCACTCGTAACGTAGGTATTGGGTGAATTCGTTACGATCGTATCAGGCTCGTCGGTTGCATCTGGGGTCAGCTCACCGAAGCGCTCACTATCCTCAGTGGTAATTGTGCCATCGAGATCGCGCTCGGTGGCGTTGTTTCCATTAATGCCGCTCCAGGTTGT
>RDYZ01000428.1 GCA_004293855.1 Oscillatoriales cyanobacterium
ACATTCCCAACCTAAATCATGAATCCTGGTTTTGAATGCTGCCAGCGTTCTAGGGATGCACCATTTAGGAATTAAACCTGATGTTTTTAGCACCATTTTCAAACCTCGCTTTCCTCGACCCTTGCCGATTTTGATAAAACCTTGATGTTCGTCTAGGTAAGCAATTAAAATGTTGTAAACTTTGCGAACAGCGCTCACCCACTTTTTCCGGATTACCCCTAATTTCTGGCACGGGTAAACTTGGTAACTAACGGTCTCGGCATACTTGCTATTGGTATTTTCTGAGTATCGCGCCCAGGCTGTAACTAAAGATGTGGATGATGGCGAGGACATCTTCAACGATTTCTTAAATCGGGCTAAAGTAGCCAGATTTGAGAACCAATATCTCAGTTTTTGTGGGCAGGTTCGGACATGAGATAAAATTGAATCCAAACCTGCACCAACCAGCTTTGCAGGCAATGACAACCAATCCGACTTCATTTGACAAAACGGATTCCAGTTTGGTTTGAAGGTCTTTTCTTTTGAATTTGAGTCCTGATCCGATGTCGGTTTAGCCATAAAGCCAGCGTTTGCTTTACTTGGGAAATTTAACAGAAGATGTCTTGTCTGTTCAGATAATTCAGTCTGCTTGAGATTTGAAATTCAAGGAATCATTGCTGTGCCCATCGGTTTTGGCGATCGGCTGCAAGTGGAGAACAAATATATTATATTTGCACTTTGAGCGACTTAGGCCCGACAGCGATCGAGAAATTGAACTGAGTTTTACTGACGCCGGACGGCCAGCTCGCAAATTTATACATTCTAGTTGATGGTGCGATCGCCCGCAGCAAGGAGCTTTCTCTCTGTGACTGCCGGGACTGCCCTGGGTTGCTGGGATACAAAAAACCTCCCGTGCCATCAGTGCGGAATTTATTGGCTTATAATTCGTGTTCTAGCGATCGGCTTAATAATTTTTCCGAGAGATTGGCCGGAGGATAGCCCGGGCCTACATATTTTTCTACCAGCATTAATAACTCGCTTTCGCCAAAAGGTTTGGTGAAGTAGTCAGTCGCCCCCGCCATGCGGGCTTGAACGCGATCGATAAATCCGTCGATCCCTGTCAACATGACAATGGGCGTGTGCCGGAAAGCACTAGAATTTCGCAGCATCGCGCAAATTTCGTAGCCGTCGAGTTCGGGCATGGCGATGTCGCACAAAATTAAATCGGGTTTGAGTTTAAAAACTAAACTCAGGGCTTCGAGGGGATTGCTGATGCCAGTAGCTTCGTAACCCTGTTCGTTTAAAATTGACTCAACTGTTTTGCGAATCACATTGTCATCGTCTATACAGACAACTCTCTTGACCTTGGTTTCTGGAGAAGACCATTCTATTTTGTTGTTGCCAGGGACAACAGAAGGCTGGAAAAATACTTGCACCAATCCCTGCTGCACGAAAGGGTAAATCGCCTTGGCGACAGTCAGCACGTCTCGGTTGAGGTAGCGCGCCATTTGGCGGATCGAAGTGTGACCGTCGGCCCAGCGTCTGAGAGTATTAAAGGTATTGGCAGG
>RDYZ01000149.1 GCA_004293855.1 Oscillatoriales cyanobacterium
CGCGTATTTCACGGCTAATTAACGCCAAATATACAACCATCATTCATCGTTGAAATGTTGGTGGTGCAGGTTTCTCGTCTGTTTTTGGACAGGCTAGAAACCTGTGCTACGGAGTTTCAATGATGATCGTAAGAATTGCCAATGAATACAAATGAATACGAATGATCTGAATGATTTCGCCACACATGAACCGACGGTAATAAGTCGCGAGATTGAGGCGATCGTCGAGATTTTGCGGCAAGATTACGCGCGGTTTCCCCAGGATCAAACCTACGAAATTTATGCACCGGAGGTTTATTTCAAAGATCCGACCACCGGAGGTTTATTTCAAAGATCCGACCAGTGAGTTTCGGGGTGTGGCGCGTTATCGCCAGACGATCGCGTTTATCGATCGCTGGTTTAAGCAGCCGCAGCTTGATTTACACGACATCCGTTATCAACCGGGTCACGATGCCGCTACCTTCGACATTCGGACGGAGTGGACGCTGAGTTGGACGACACCGCTACCTTGGTCGCCGCGTGTGACGATCGCGGGTTGGAGTGATCTGGTGGTGTGTAGTGGTTTGATTGTCAGCCATATTGATAGTTGGCGGTGTTCGGGCTGGGATGTGGTGCGTCAGCATTTCCCGTGGCGATCGCTTTGAATTCAGACTTTTGAGGTTTTAGTGGGGGTGAGACCTTGGGCATTTTGCAAACTTCTGAGGTCTGGCATCTTTGTTTTTCTACATTTACGGCTCATACCAATTCTCCAAAATAGAAAGACATTCATAGTGCTTTTCAAGCTTGCATATCAAGGCTGACGAGTCGCAAGAATTTAGAGAATTGGTATTACATTAACTCTAGGCTTCGCGTGAAGCGAATAGACTGCACTCGGGGCAGGGGTTCTGGTCTGGGTCGATCATTTAGGGGTCAGTCAGTTCCAGAGCCGCAGTTTCCGGGTTATAGGTATAGTGATCAATCGTTCCATCCTGAATAGCCTGGATAGCGGTTTCGATCGCAGCTAGTGGCACAAAAAACCATTCCCTCGGCTTGACCAAGGTTCCAAATCGATCGGGAAATTGGAGATCAAGCCGAGCGCAATCAAAAAATTTGTGTAGCAGTGCTTCGAGTTTGTGGGGGTGAATCTGGGTTAGCTTAAATGTTGTGACAATTTCCACATCTGCGAGGAGATAGGTTGCATCTTTTTTGGCATTGGCAATCCGTTTTTTTACATCACCAGTGGTAACACCAATTTTATGAATGATTGCTCGATGTTCGGCAATAAAAGCGTGATTGGACAGGCTACGTAGGACGTAAATATAGCCTGTTGTGATCTCAGCATGAACCTCGTGATTTGTCTGTACCTTGGCGGGGGGAGTCAGTTCAACACTATCAAATAGAGGGCCATAGTCTGCCATCATCTTTGTAATTCGGCGGCTGTTTTTGTCTTTATTTAATGCTCGCTGGAGCGATCGCAACAATAAATCGCTTTCCGTGCCATTGTCATAGACCACACGTAACCGCCGATTTTGCAGGCCATAATCACTCATAAACGGTTCGCCTGCTTCAGCAACTAGGATAGTATGTCCCTCTAAAATAAATAAATCATTCGGATTAATCGTCGCATCATCTTGATATTTGACGGTTTTACGCTCGCCAATTTTTAAGTCTGTTTTGACCTGTTTAAATAATGGTTTAAACTCAGAAAAGTCGGGGCAGGGCGATCGCTGGGCGATTTCCTCAGCGGCTTTGATTTCCTGGCGCGATCGCACGTATTTAAGCTGAGTTAAATCATCCTCATCGTTGAAATTCACCCCCAGTTCGGCCAATAGTGCCGCATCATCAAGCTGCTCAACATCCACCATTAAAGGTTCCGTACTCGCATCCAGTAGGCCACGCGCATCGAGCGATCGCAATAACTCGCGACATTCATCGAGTTCACGCAGCCGATCAAGTCGTACCGCATAGAGACGCTCGAAAATGTCGTGATCGTCGCCATGCTGCGGTAAGCGTCCATGTTCTTCAATAAAGCGCTCGATGTCTTCAAATCCGGCGATGATCCGCTCTTCGCGGGGTGTACGTTGGGGCGGTTCGGGTGTCGTGGTGTCAATGCCCAATTCCGCCAGCAGCGCCAAATCTTCCTCAGTGGTTTGCTTGGTTTGCGTGTGGCGGGCTTGGTTCGATCGGCTTGTCTTAGCCATGCTGTTCTTCTTTCACCTTACGCATCAAAAAGGCCAACCCCTCGGCCATGAGTCGCTCCCAAGGGTCAGCGGTGGTTAACACGGGCAAACGTCCCCGGTCTTGTTTGAATTCTAGGGCGCGTTTGGCGAGGGTTCGGGCAGTGTCCAGATCTAAGCTCACCTTTTTGGCGGTAATAATCTCCTGCATTTGCTTCAGGCGAGTTTCGTTCATGGTTTTCGCCAAAATGGCATAGGCTTCGCCAAATGGGTTAATCCGATCGATCAAATCCACATCCAGCTCAGTGACGGAGAGGGCAAATTGTCGCACACCGTCGATCAAGGCGGTATTTTTGGGAGGGTCACGATCGGGAATCGGGTCAGGCTTTGAATCCGGATCGGGTTTAGGTTTGACGATCGGGGGTGGGGTTAAATCGGAGATAATTACAGGCTTGACATTGTAGGTTCCACCCTGTTCACGGAGCATCCGATGGCCTTGCTGCACCAGATTAAAGGCCGAAATGGCATGTTGTCGGACGGCTTCTTGATCCTCGTCATCCAGTTCGGGATATTTTTCTTTAACGATTTTGCCAAAGCCCACATCGGTAATTTCTTCAGGCACGATTTCGGTGTCGAGCGTACCGCGTTCGAGGAGTTTTTTATCCTGAATTAAAGCGGTGCTAAGTTCGAGTACATCCTCGCGACAAATGCGCGTCGCTTCCGGGCTTTTGGGTTGTTTCAAGCCTTTAATTTCGATTTGCATTTGGCCGGTACTAGGATTAATACCGACGTTATTTTGTCCCGGTTGGTAGCCATTTTCGCCGTAATCAAAGCCGGGAGTGGCTTCATTTTTCGGGTTTTTCGGGCGGAATACCATCCGAGGGGCGATCACCTGTTCCATTAGCAGGCTAGCGGCGATCGCCTTAAGGGTATCGTTCACGGCCTCATTCACCGCTTCATCACTAGCATCGGGTTCGGCGATCAGGTTAGAAAACCGGGCGCGAGATTTTTCTGGAGCGTCGCGGGTGGCGCGTCCGATGATTTGAACGATTTCGGTCAGGCTAGCGCGATAGCCGACGGTCAGGGCGTGTTCACACCAAATCCAATCAAAGCCTTCTTTCGCCATGCCGAGGGCGATGATGATATCGACGTGATCACGATTATGTTTCTGAGTGGAATCTTTGAGGGCGTTAATCACTTTGTCGCGTTTGTTGGGGTCGTCATCGACGAGATCGGCGATTTTTAAGACTTTACCACTGGAGGTTTTGACGAGTTGAAAGCCGGTATTCGGATCGGTTCCTTGCCATTCGCCGAGTTGTTCTAAAATATGTTCGACTTCGCGGATTTTATCTTTCGTACTTTCGCGGGAGTTGACGTTGGGAATATGCAAGATCGTTTTTTCTTTGGGGTCGAGTACTTTCATAATTTCATCGCTGTACTCACCGGAATAAAAGTAGTAGCCAAGGTCGAGTTGTTTCAGGTATTGGTAGCCGTTAAGTTGTTCGTAGTAGGTATAGGTGACGGTCTCGAAGCGGGCTTCGTCATCGGGGTGGAGGACGGGGGCGGCGTCACCCCGAAAGTAAGACCCAGTCATGGCGATGAGGTGGGTTTTGTCGCGGCTCATCAGTTGGCGGACGTGTTCGCCGAGTTTGTTATCGGGGTTGGCGGAAATGTGGTGAAATTCATCGATCGCAATCAGTCGATCGTCAAAGGCTTCGATGCCGAATTGCTCCACAGCAAAACGAAAGGAGGCGTGGGTACAAATTAAAATTTGGTCATCACTATCAAGAAAGGTTTTAACGGCTTTCACTTTGCCACCGTCGGTTCCGGGGGCGTCGCAGAGGTTCCACCTGGGTTGGACGTGCCAATCGGTGAAGAAACCGAAGTTTGACAGGGGTTCGTTATGGAAGCTAGAGCCGATCGACTTTTCGGGAACGACGACGATCGCTTGTTTTAGCCCTTGATTTTCGAGTTTATCCAGGGCGATGAACATCAGGGCGCGGCTTTTGCCGGATGCGGGGGGTGATTTGATTAATAAATATTGTTCGCCGCGTTTTTGGTAGGCGCGTTCCTGCATCGGGCGCATTCCGAGTTCGTTGGTTTTGGCGGAGGTTCCGTTATGGTCGTAGGTAACGGAGACGGCGGCGGGGGTGGGTTGGGTCATGGGTGAAATTTAGGAGAATGAATTTTTTGATTTTTTTTGGTATTACAGTGTGTTGAGTAGCTCTGTGGGTGAATAGATGGGCAGGGAGCTCGTCACAAAATCTTTGCCATTTCGGGTAACAATGCCATCAAGCTGACTAAGATTAGCGCAGGCGAGCTGAATACTGTCTTCAAAATCTTTTAACTCAAGATCAATCGCCACCTGAATTGTTTTTTGATCAACTGCACAAATCTTGAGATGCTGAAGTAAGTATTTAATTGCAGCTAGTGCTAGATCATGACCTTGAGCTTTACGAATGATATAAAAGATGTCAGTGATGGTTGTCGCGGTGATAAATCCGTCTATATTCCCTTGTTCAATATGTCTAAAAATTCGTGATGCTTGAGTACAGAATGGCGGTCGTTCTAGCACAAGATCTAAGAGAATATTGGTATCCAGTAATAGCTTTGGTTTCATGTTAACGGTACTTTCTGTCTAGGTATTCGGTTTTATCATCTCGTACCATTTCGTCTGTGGGTGGTTCGTCCGATGTTTTTGCAATTCCTTGTAAATCGCTCAGTGTCTTAATGTTGCGAGTGTTTGGCTGAGTTACAGATTCTTGTTTATATTTTAGAAACTCGACAAATGTGAGGATTTCATCAAGTTGAGTTTCGTTGAGGGAGGGCAGTAGTTGATAGATTTTTTCGGTTGTTGTCATGGCGGTGTCTTACGAGTGTGTATTCAGATGTTCAAGGTTTTGGAAACTTTGAATGTTTCGGGTCATGGTGTTGTTGTTGTCTATCGTTCCTGCGCTCTGCGTAGGAAGGCCTCTCTAGACGCTCTGCGTCGCGAGTTCATAATTATTTTATGGTTGTGTTTTGCGTTTTTTCTTGGTGTTTTCGAGGGGTTTGGGGGCGGTCATTTGGGTGTACATCTCGAAGAGTTTTTCGAGGCGTTCGGTGTCGTTTTTAAACCGGCGTCCGATGTAGATTCGTTCTAAGATTTCGTCGTTTCGTTGGTGGGCTTCTCTTACTTTTGGATATTCTTTATCCATGCGTTTGGGGTCGTACATGTCGGCGATCGTGGCTGGAAAATAATGTTCTCTGGCGAGTAGGATGTTTTCGGCGCTGCGGGTGAGGTCGGTTTTGTTTTGGCTGGTGAGGGTGGGGACGGGGAAGGTGTTCCAGCCGAGGGTGTTGGAGTAGCGAAAGTCGGTTTTGAGTTTGCCGCAGACGGTGGCGATCCAAACTAGGTGGAGGCGCGAGACAAGTAAAGAAAGATAAAACAGATCTGGATCGTACAGTGCGTAAGCAGCATCAGTGATGGTACAACCTTGATCAAGTAATCCAACTGGTAAATAATATCTTGATTCAGAAGAAACTCTTGGAATGATAATAGTTTTGTTTTTGCCTATATTCATTTCTCTAAATTTATGCGAACTACTGGCCATTTCTCTCAAAGCTGAATCAACACTTAGAAGCCGAAATTTTCTCACTTTTTCAATTCTAGTTTTTATGGACTCATAACTATTTGCTTGTGAAAGATTTTCATCCTCTATCCATAAGCAATATCTTTGATTTGACTTAATGAATTCAGAAGATCCATATATTCTTTTTGTTAGTATTTTTTTGTCATTGTCAGAAATTTCCAGATCTTCCAACTCTGTCTTGGTTAATAAAAGGTTACCTCCTTCTTTGGGTACATTTCCCAAAATCATCTGATGAAGACCTGAAATACTATTTCTTGAAGAAGCAACTATTAAGTTTTTACCAGATATTAAATAGGGAGAAATATTCTTGACGACTCTTGCAGCATTATTTGAGTATATTACTTTTTCTCCTTCTGATTTTGATGACATTCCAATTATTACGACCATCACTCCTGCATTATGGCTAGCAAGATTACTCCACTTGAATGAAGTGTGAGCAAAGATTATTTCTATATCTTTTATAATTAAAGGCCAAAAGTACGGAACTTGCTGTCCTTGACAAATAGAATTTGTAGATACTAAGCCCGCAGAACCGTTTGTGAGCAGTAAATAATTTGCTGCTTTAAAAAAGAATCCACAAATATAATCTAGAGATCTCCACCTCTTAGTTTGCGTAGCAAGAACAAACTCTATATCTTTTTTTTGTAATTTGTCTTGTTTTTTATCACCGATGTAGGGCGGATTCCCACAAATATAAGTTTCCCCTCCCGCATTCTCAAAATCCATTTCCGTCTGATCATAAGTCTCACCCCATAGATCCAGCCCTTCATATCGTACTTTTACCCCCGTCCCCATCGGTGGACAAAGACTCAACCAATCCAACCGCAACGCATTACCGCAAGTAATCCAATTCTCCTTTTTAAGAGGCAAAAAAAGCAAATTCGCCTGTTGATCACCCAAATACAAAACATTACACTGATACTCCGCAATCACCAACGCCAACCGCGCCACCTCCGCCGCAAAATGCCGAATCTCAATCCCCCGAAAATTTTCGATATTAATCT
>RDYZ01000429.1 GCA_004293855.1 Oscillatoriales cyanobacterium
GCCGAGAAAGATAGAGACTCCTCCCAAGCGTACCATGGGGCGCTGGTGGACTTTTCGCTCGCCTGGCCGATCGACTCGCCCGCTTTTGAGACCAATGGTTTTGACTATTGGCGTACTCCAGAGGACGACGCTCGCAGAAACCAGAAAAGCGAGTACATGATACAGATACTGGTGCGGCATCTGAAATTAATTTTAAATAGTGCGGGCAATTATACTGTCAGGCAGAGTCTACTACATTTCAGATGGCTTGTAACCAGGAAACATTTTTAAGAGCGACTGGGGGTTTGGGAGCCGGAGATTTGCCGGAGTGGAAGTTGCCAGGATGCGAATTGTCAGGTTTTTAAATGATTCCTCTCGAATTAATCGTCTTTCAATCGCAATGTTGATCGACTTTTTCGATATCCATACTTGCCAAGCGAGCTGAGTTGAGCGGTATCTTTCGCGATCGACAAATACCGTTAATCAAACCAGCGCCGCTCGACAAATATTTTTAGTAAAAACTGCCTTTCGCGATCGAGATTTTCGATAAAAACTGCTTGTCAAGATCGCAAGGAACAACTCTCAATCTTTTGTAGCTCTTTTACCTTTTTACCAGAAAGAATTGGTTGAAAGCCTCTCCTTGATCGGGAGAAATTAAAATCAGACTATTCATTACTCCCATCCTATTCCTTCTAGGTAGAGGTCGCTCTCCTTCGGTCAACTGTCAACTGTCAACTGTCAACTGTCAACTGAACCGTACACTTCCAACTACCAATTCCCCATTGCCGATCAGGAAAATTAAGCTAATGCCGGCACTTTCAAGAACAAGTGCGGGTATAACGGGAAGCGATCGCACAGTGCGGCTACTCGGCGCCGACATTCGGCGGCGACGCTTTCATCATCTGGATTTAGCAGTCGATCGGCAATAATATTACCAATCTCGGTAAATTCTGCTGTTCCCATTCCTCTTGTCGTCATCGCGGGCGAACCGAGTCTCAAACCGCTGGTGACAAAGGGCGATGCTGGATCGAAAGGCACCGTATTTTTATTAGCAGTAATATTCACACCGCTGACTAATTGGTCGGCTCGCTTGCCTGTCATGTTTGCCGATCGCAAATCTACTAGCATTAAGTGATTGTCGGTGCCGCCGGAAACGAGTTTTAAACCCCGCTGCTGCAACTGTGCAGCTAAAGCCCGCGCATTTTCAATTACTTGACCGGAATAAGTTTTAAATTCCGGTTTTAATGCTTCGCCGAAAGCTACAGCTTTGCCCGCAATCACGTGCTCTAAGGGGCCGCCTTGAGTGCCGGGAAATACTGATTTGTCGAACTTTTTGCCCAGTTCGGGGTCATTGGTCAAAATCAAGCCGCCACGGGGGCCGCGCAGGGTTTTGTGAGTGGTGGTGGTGACTGCGTGACAGTGGGCGAGGGGGCTGGGATGATGGCCTGTGGCGACTAATCCGGCAATGTGGGCGATGTCGGCGAGCAGGTAAGCTCCAATTTCGTCGGCGATCGCTCTAAACTTTTCAAAGTTGATAATTCGCGAATATGCCGAATAGCCGCAA
>RDYZ01000150.1 GCA_004293855.1 Oscillatoriales cyanobacterium
TGCGAAACGTTTAGCACTGAGCTGACGGATCAAGGTAACGCTTAAAGTTCACTGGGGAACGGAGAGAGAGGGATTCGAACCCTCGGTACGAATAATTACGTACAACAGATTAGCAATCTGCCGCTTTCAACCACTCAGCCATCTCTCCATGTCTGACGCTAAGGTAGCATATCACAGTTTTTTGAGGATGTAACCTACTAAATTGCAGAATTGTGAGGTCTGAAGTTTGCAACGACTGCCGCTCTCGGGCGATCGGCTCAGTTTTGGATGAGTTTCGGCTCCGTTCACACAAACGCAGCACGCGGACCATCACACCTAAACGATCGGACGTGCGGCCAAAAATTGACACATTTCCATCAGATCGGTTGACGATCGACGATACTCTGCAATCTGTTCAGGACTGAAGCCCGCCTCTTCGTATTGATGATTGATGGCCTTCAACTTACGACGATAGAGCTGTAGGAGAGAGCGACGCACCTCTTGACGCTCCACAAAGGGCGGGACTTGTAACCCGAGGATGAGAGAGCCTTCCTCAGATTGTTCCAGACTTCGGAGCTTAACATTCGCAAAACCGGGTAGTTCTTGAATGGCCCGCAACGCGGCAACGCAGGCAGACCAGTCCAAGCTAGTCTCAAAATTCACCTCGAGAATATCGAGTGTTCGTTGGCAAAGATGAACCAGTTCTCCAGGGGCAAAGGAGCCAAGCCGTGGCCGACATTCCTGTTGGTTGGGCTTGAGGTAGATGTAGTCACAAATGGTGCGATCGAGCTGAGCCGGGTTATCAATCCGCCAGTTATCAATACAGGCCCCAGTCAGTAAGGTACGATCGAGCTGAACATCGATCAAAATGGCATGACTTAAATTCGCTTCCGAAAGGTAAGCTTCCGCGAGATTGGCACGGGATAGATCCGCCTCGGATAAGTTCGCATCACGCAGAATCGCTTTAGACAGGCAGGCATTTTTCAGGTCTGCTTGACTCAAATCTGCCCCGAGTAAATAGGCTTCGGAGAGGTCGGCGGATCGTAAAAACGCCCGACTTAACCGTGCTCGTCGCAAATCCACCTTGCTTAAATTGGCTCCTGCCAAATACATCCCCTCCAGATCGGCACGAAATAAATTAGCTCGAACCTCTGGATGTGCTTGACGCCATGCGTTCCAAGTCGCGACGCCCTGCTTAATTAAAGCTAGATGTTCTGCATTTGACATGATCTCGCGATCCGCTTAAAACGGACGCCATTCTAGCGAAAAGTACAATTCTTGACGTTCAATAATGTCACGATCGCGATTATCGACCTCTGTTAGAGGTATACCCCAATCTAGCTTTGCCGACAGGATATCGTTGAAATCAAACGATAACCCCACACCGATCGAGGCTAACGAATCGGGGGAGGGATCTTCACTATCGGTATTCCAAACCGTACCAAAATCGAAAAATGGATGAATTTCAAGCTGTGTTGATCCGTCACGGGAAGCAATGAGGGGAAAACGCAGTTCTGCGGACCCGAAAATACCATTGTCCGCCAGCAATAGATCTTGGCTGTAGCCGCGTACGCTGCGGTTGCCACCCACCCCAAATTGCTCCAGAGCGACCATAGACGTGGTGGAAAGTTGGAGATCGCCACGTAGGAGCAGTGAGATGTCACTCGTCCCGAGCAGTTGTAGGTATTGCGCCTGAGTTCGCCAGGAGAAGAAGCGGCTATCGGGTTTTTGGTTGTTTAGGGTGGACTCGAAAATGGGGATGCCCCAGTTAAATTGCGATCGTGCGGCAAAAACCGATCGTGATTCTCGCTTGGTCCATTCTTGAAAGAAGCGAAAGGCGGAAATGCGAGTTTCCCCATCGTCATTAGCACCATTGGATAAGGGAAAACCGACCCCCAGTAAGGAGGTATCGCTTTCCCGGCGAGAAAAAGTTAACCCCACGGCTAATTCTTCGCGGGGCGATCGAAGGATGGGCTGTCGAAAGGTCAACTCAAAATCTCGAGAATCCGCTTCAATATCGATGCGATCGAATGGTTCCTCGATAATCTGGCTGCTGGTGAGGCGAGCGGAAGCGCTCAGGGTGGCATTGCTGGAGTTGAGCGGCAGTGTGTAAGACAGGGCATACTCATCACTACCGTCCGTCGCACTGTAGGACAGATCCACCATGTCCCCCAGGCCGAATAGGTTGGCTTCGTTCAAGCCAATCCGGCCTCGCAACACGCCCACGGTAGGCGATCGTCCGTTATCAAACCGTAGACTCGTACTGAAGCTATCGGCTTCACCAATCTCCACTTCCAGTAGGTTCGACCCTGGACGCAACCCCGCTGACAGTTCTGCCGAGAGATTCTCAATTAAGGGATCAAGCTGGAGCAGTTGCAGGGCTTCGAGCAAATCATCCACATTCAAGGGTGCATCGGTGGCGCGTTCAATGCGACTACGGATGTAGTGAGGACGAAGGCGATCGGTTCCCGTAATGACAATTTCTTCTAGAGACCCTTCAATAACCTGAATTTCAACAATGCCATCCTCGATTGTCTGGGGCGGTAGAAACGCCCCCGAGGTAATGTAGCGGTTCTCGACGTATAGATCCGTAATCCGGGTTCGTGCTTCGAGCAACTGAGCAAAACGGATCTCCGGCCCGGTTAGATCCGCAAGGAGCTCGTCAAACTCCTGTTGTTCAAATACCGTACTGTCTACGACACGGTAACCCCGAACCTCGATCGTTCCCGGAATCTCATCTAAATTGCTCGGCGTTGGATCGCTGGAATCACGCGGTGGTAACAGTTCATCAATGGGTGGTAGTGGTTCAATTTCCGGCTCTTCTAAGTCTTGAAAATCCTCAGATTGCGGTAAACGTTGTGCAAGGTGTAAATCTGGATCTACTGAACCAAACGGTACTCCCAAGGTCGTCACCTCTGTTACCGGAGGGAGTTCTACACCTTGAACCTCAGCTTGGACGTTACCTTGCAGATCAGAGTGGGACGCGGGGATCGCAGCCATGGCAGGGCGTGGACTCAGCCCGCCTTGAGCAGATCCCGAGGCAACACTGACCCACAGACAAAGATGCATGGCCCACTGTAGCGATCGACTGGGAACCCAAGAACTGAGCATCCCATTCCCGCAGACTTCCGACAGTTTCAGACTTAAGCTCACCGCAGCCTGTGGCGTTGTACCGTCTCGCAATGACTGTATCGCCGAAATACTGGATGAAATTACTGCTTCGCAGCCTGTGGCCTCTCCGCGTGTGGCAGGGACAATGGAATTCCAGTCGCTTGATAGGAAATTGCGGGACATTAGCGAAATTTTAGATTAGAGAGTGACATCCATTTAGCGGTGAAAGCTCAAGACTCAAATCGTTTAGCTTTACTAGGGCAACCCTAGCAGAATTCCCCTGAAACGCACCTGAATCCTGATGTTTTTTCAATTAGGTACACGAAACCCAAAATCTCACGTCGATCAGGCCACAGCGATCGGCGCTCCGGTCTGGCCGCAGTGGCGAAATCATGGTTACGACGGGTTTAGCAGCCGGAATAGTCTGCATTTTCAGAATAGTTGCTACTAGTACAAAAGCCAATTCCTGAGGCGATGTTGCAGACCGTGGGACTCCCTACACCACAGGCGATGATCCCGATTTAAATCTAAAACCCAAGACACGAGCCGACCTCTGGTAGACTTGACACTTGGAAAAAGGTCTTAAAAACACCGCTAAATAACCATTTGGAAGGAGCGAGCCCGTGGACAAAACCATTGGTTTAGAGATTATTGAGGTCGTCGAGCAAGCGGCGATCGCCTCGGCACGTTGGATGGGGAAAGGCGAGAAAAACATCGCCGATCAAGTTGCTGTGGAAGCCATGCGTGAACGCATGAACCAGATCCACATGCGTGGCCGGATCGTCATTGGTGAGGGCGAGCGCGACGATGCTCCCATGCTCTACATTGGTGAAGAGGTCGGTATTTGCAGCCAGCCCGGTGGAGCCGATCAGTGCAACCCCGAGGAACTGATCGAAATCGATATTGCTGTTGATCCCTGCGAAGGCACTAACCTCGTTGCCTACGGTCAAAATGGTTCGATGGCTGTTCTGGCGATCGCGCCGAAAGGTGGCCTGTTTGCAGCACCGGACTTCTACATGAAGAAGCTGGCAGCTCCCCCGGCAGCTAAAGGCAAGGTTGACATCAACAAAAGTGCAACCGAAAACCTGAAGATTATCGCTGAGTGTCTCGATCGCAAGATTGAAGAGCTCGTCGTTGTCGTCATGGATCGCGCCCGCCACAAAGAGCTGATCCAAGAAATTCGTGATGCTGGTGCACGCGTTCGTCTGATCAGTGATGGTGACGTTTCCGCCGCTATTTCCTGCGGTTTCGGTGGTACGAACATCCACGCCCTGATGGGCATTGGCGCCGCACCGGAAGGTGTGATTTCTGCTGCTGCGATGCGTTGCCTCGGTGGCCACTTCCAAGGCCAGCTCATTTACGATCCGGAAATCGTGAAAACCGGTCTGATCGGTGAAAGCAAGGAGGGTAACCTGGCTCGCCTCAAGAGCATGGGCATTGACGATCCCGATCGGGTCTACGACGCTCAGGAACTCGCATCGGGCGAAGAAGTACTCTTTGCTGCGTGCGGTATCACCCCTGGAACCTTGATGGAAGGCGTGCGCTTCTTCCACGGTGGTGCACGGACACAATCGCTGGTTATCTCCAGCCAAAGCCGTACCGCCCGTTTTGTCGATACGATCCACATGATGGAAGATACCCACACCCTGCAACTTCGCTAAAGATGGAAGTAGGGGCAAGATTGACCCGATCGTTCACGATCATCGGCTCAATCTTGCCGTGATATCGACTCAAAAAAGGAACGGGGATCGCATCAACAATTGTGTGATCGCCGTTCCTTTTTTCGTGGGCAAAAGTCTTGAATCCTCGGTTTCCCAAGGGAGTTATCGGTGATCTTAAAGGATTTGTCACGATCGTTGCGGAATGTTGTGAACAGTCGCCAAACGAGCAACATTTCTAGATAATTGTGTCGCATGCTTTTTAATAGCTTTTTTTATAATTTCAATGAATATTGCCGTTATTGGACTGAGCCACAAAACCACTCCGGTCGAAGTACGCGAAAAGTTGAGTATTCCCGAAGCTGAGCTTCAGGAGGCGATCGCCCAGCTTCGTGCATACCCGAGCATTGAGGAAATTGCCGTTCTCAGTACCTGTAACCGCCTCGAAATTTATTTCATTGCCAAGGACATGGAGTCCGGTGTCCGCGAGGTGAGTCAGTTTCTCTGCGATCGCAGCCACATGATGCTTTCAGAGCTGCGCCCCTATCTCTTCGTGTTACTCCATCAAGATGCTGTCATGCACTTGATGCGTGTGAGCGCGGGTCTGGAAAGCCTAGTGCTTGGAGAAGGACAGATCCTCGCTCAGGTCAAAACCACCCACAAGTTAGGCCAAAAGCATAAGGGGGTTGGACGGGTCCTCAATCAACTCTTCAAACAGGCGATCGGTGCTGGCAAACGTGTTCGGACGGAAACCAGCATTGGTACGGGAGCCGTTTCGATTAGTTCCGCCGCCGTGGAACTCGCACAGCTCAAAATGGACAGTCTCACCGATCTCAATGTTTGCATTGTCGGGGCGGGAAAAATGTCGAAGTTACTCGTCAAGCACCTCCTGTCCAAAGGAGCCGATCGGATCACGATCGTTAACCGCTCCCAACGGCGTGCGGAGGAACTCGCGGGTCAATACCCCAGTGCGAACATCGTCGTACGCCCCCTATCGGAAATGTTCGACGCGATCGTTCAATCGAATCTGGTCTTCACCAGCACCGGCGCGACGCAACCCATCCTCACAAAGGCCAACCTAGAGCCGATCGTTGATGCCACCGGTGACCTAGTTCTGATCGATATTTCCGTACCACGCAACATTGCTGCCGATGTAACGGGTGTTAGCGGGATTCGTTGCTACAACGTCGATGACCTCAAGGCTGTTGTGGCACAAAACCAAGAAAGTCGCCGCCAGATGGCTTTAGAAGCAGAAGCCTTACTCGAAGAAGAACTCGCCAGCTTTGAATCCTGGTGGCAATCGCTCGAAACAGTACCCACCATCAGCAGCCTGCGTAAAAAGATCGAAACGATTCGCGAACAAGAGCTGGAAAAGGCTCTGTCACGCCTCGGTACAGAATTTGACGATAAGCATCAAGAAGTGATCGAATCTCTCACACGTGGCATCGTTAATAAAATTCTTCATGATCCGATGGTGCAGCTTCGTGCGCAACAGGATCTTGAGGCGCGTCGTATTGCGATGCATACGTTACGGACTCTATTTGACCTGGAAGATGAGTCTCTTCATCGTTAATCTCGGCGGTAAAACTCTGGTGAAATCGACATCAAGGCTCGCTTAAGGCTTTGAGTGAATGAGCCCGCAGTCCTAGACACACATTGTTACTGTGTGCCTAGGACTTGATCGTCAGTTCAAAAAATAGCGAAACATAATTCATATAGGACGTACGCAAACTATCGAAACTCGTAGGGGCATTATGGCAATGCGCCCACGGTATTGCGTGGTTTTAGCCGGTCCGTGCGTAAGTCCTGTCATACCAAATCCGG
>RDYZ01000151.1 GCA_004293855.1 Oscillatoriales cyanobacterium
TGACGCTGGGCGATCGCGGCGATCAGGTCGCTCACCCGTTGGTCACCGGCTTTGAGCTGATCCAAGAGGATGGCAAGATCCGCTTCGCTGAGACGATGGCGATCGCCGATCCGGTTCGGCCAGATGCGGCGAAGGGTATTAAACCGATCGGGCGTGGAATTCACCCCTAGGGCGATCGTGTCGTGATCGTGCAGGGTTTGGCTGGGGTAGTGGGCAAAGGCGCTAAAAGGGTCTTCGATCGCGGGGATCGCGGGATGGTGAGACGGTCGGGGAGCCCGCTCGATCGCGGTGGAGCGGCGATCGCGCATCTGCTCCCACAACTCATCATAACGAGCGATCACCTGTCGCCAGTCGTATACCGATCGGGCTCGCTGCTGACCATTTGCACCGAACTGACGGCGCAGGTCGGGATTGTCGATCAGTTCAACCAGGGACGCCGCGCAGCTATCAATATCGATCGCCACAGCACTCGCACTTTCTCCCACGTAGGTGCTGTAGTTGATTCGATCTTCGTAATAGTCCTGTACCAACTCCGCCCCGCTCCCCGGTGGCGGCATCACCGTCGGCACACGAAAGCCATCGATCCCGTGGCGTACCGACTCCTTGTAGCCGTTCCAATCCGAAACCACCACGGGTAAACCAGCGGCCATCGCCTCGATCGGCGTTAGACCAAAGGTTTCCTGGATGTTATCCGCCAGGGAAATGAAAATATCCGCCGCCGACCAAATCGAATCTCGCACGTGGCGATCGCGCCCATCCAGAAAAATACCGTTCACACTCGGACACAGCGTCGGCAGGGTTTCCTTAAACATCGCTTCATCCCGATCGCTCTCAAACCAACCGGCTTGAATCAGGTGAATTCGCCGCCCCACCACGCTTGGGTGTCGTGCAGCTCGCTCGATCGCCGCATACATCGGGATCGGATGCGCTTTCGCGTAGGCAATCAGCCGCCCGACAAAGAGGATCACGACGTCCTCCTCTGCGATCTTGAGGTGTTGCCGCCAACGCTGCCGTTGATCGCGATCGGTCGCATCGATCGCAAACGGATCGCAGTCCACCCCGAGGGGAATCACTGGCAAATCGAGCGCAATCCGAGGCGGGCGACCAAACTGCTGGGCCAGATACTCCGACCAGTGGTCGATCACCCGTTCCACGCTGTAGCGCACCGCCTGCGACGTACAAATCAGGGCATCCCAGGACTGAACCGGCGCGATCACCAAATCACCGATCGACTCCATCACCGCACGACTCGCCGTTGTATGGGTGACGCCACACAGACCATAGCCTCGCTGATCACTGGTCCGGCGTCGCCATGCCAAATCTCCCAAACCGGGCGAGGGATGGTAGAGCACATCGGCTTGATTGGCACTGTGGGGATCACCGGCCACGAGCCAATCGATCCCATCGGGATCGAGTCCCCACGCCCTGACCCGCTGCTGAAAATCCTCAAAGGCGACCTGATCGTGGGCATAGCAATACAGCTGATCGCAACGGCTATAGCGTAAAACCGCCTTCAGAAACCCCTCCCCCGCCGCCTGACGACCGAGTAAACGCTTGCCTCCCGTGTCATACCCATCAGGCGCGTAAAAAATTGCAGCAGACAGTAAGTTCATTAACGCGAGTTCATCAATCAATCGTGAGTAACGGAACCTGAACAATGATTAAGTTTTCACGGCTCATGCTTGTTGATTGTATTGATGATCTTAGGCTTCACGCACAAGCACACCATTAAGAAAAATATCAGCCAAGCCTTCGGCCATGTCCTTCATCGCTTCGGGTGACATCTCCTCAGATTGCAGCGTGTTATGGCTAAACCCGGCGACCATGAACAGCCCGAGAAAAACGTGGGCGATCAGGCGGGGATCGAGTGGGCGATAGACACCGCGATCGATCCCCGTTTGCACAAAGGCTTCCGCCACATCGGTCATTTTGGCGATGACATCGGTTTGGATTTTCTCTCGCAGCTCGGGATGAAATTGCGCCTCCAGAAAGCAAACCCGGAATAGATCGTTGTTATCGCGTAGATGCAACATACGTCGGCGCATCATCTGGGCCACAGCCTTATAGCTACCCATTTCGCTGAGTTCGGTCAACAGTTCTGTCAGAATGTCAATCCAGCCAGCAGTGGCCACTTCGATCAAAACGGCCTTTTTGTTGTCAAAATGTCTGAAGAGTGTGCCCTCGGCTACCCCGGCAGATTGGGCAATCTCACGTGTCGTCGTACCGTCGTATCCTTTGCGGGCAAACAGACGTTTGGCGGCGCTGAGAATCTTTTGGTGCGTCGTGACTTCTCGTGTAGGTGGAGAAACTGAAATTGTCTTCATTGGGGATCACCGCAGCTCGTACTTGTATTGTGATCGACAGGACGGTGTGAGCAACGAGGCTTTTATAGAACGTTATTTGGCGTTACATAAGTCTTCAGTCGTCTTTTGCTGCGGATCTATTTTCGTGTCTTTGTTTGTGTTCTGAGTTTTGTTTTTATGCGATCTGTAAATTTTTGGGGCGTTTGGTCTCGTGGTCTTGCGGATGGGTGGTGGCGCGTGGTGTGCATCACCCTGATGTTGGGCGTGCTGGCGGTGGGGGGTGGGCTGGTGCTGCCGTCGGCGGCGTTGGCCGATCGCCTGCCGATTCAGTCCTACATTGACCGCACGATCGCCAATGTTACAGATTTCACCCTCGAGAACGGGATGCGGTTCATTGTGCTAGAGCGCCATGAATCCCCCACGGTGTCGTTTATTACCTATGCCAATGTGGGCGGCGTGGATGAGCCGCCGGGAAAAACGGGAATTGCCCACTTCCTAGAGCATTTGGCCTTTAAGGGTACGACGCGCATCGGGACGACGGACTATGCGGCAGAGCAGCCGTTGCTCGATCGCCTCGATGAGTTGCACCGCGAAATTAAGCGCAAACAGGCGGCGGGTGCGGCGATCGATCCGGACGCTCTCGCTGCACTGAAGGCTGAGTTTGAGCAGGTTGAAACGGCAGCCAATAGCTATGCCATTCAAAATGAGTTTGGTCAAATCGTTCAGCAAGCGGGGGGTGTGGGCCTCAATGCCACCACCTCTGCCGACGCGACGCGCTATTTTTACAGCTTTCCGTCAAACAAACTTGAACTGTGGATGTCGCTGGAATCGGAGCGTTTTCTTGATCCGGTCTTTCGCGAGTTTTACAAAGAGCAACAGGTCATTCTGGAAGAACGCCGGTTACGCACGGATAATTCGCCGATCGGTGCGACGATCGAAGCGTTTCTCGCCACCGCCTTTACCACCCATCCCTACCGCCACCCGACGATCGGGTTTGCGGCGGATATCGAAGGCTTAAGTCGTGACGAGGTGCAAGCCTTTTTCGAGACCTATTACGTGCCGAATAATCTCACCGTGGCGATCGTCGGGGATGTCAATCCGAAACAAGTTCGTCGGTTAGCCAAAACCTATTTTGGACGCTATCCCGCAGGCCCCACGCCGCCCCCGGTGACCCAGGTTGAGCCGGAACAAACCGCAGAGCGATCGATTGAAGTGCGGATGCAATCCGAGCCGTGGTACATCGAGGGCTATCATCGCCCATCCCTGAACCATCCGGATAACGCCACCTACGATGCGATCGCTTCGATTCTAAGCAATGGCCGCACCTCTCGCCTCTACAGTGCTTTGGTGCAAGGTCAACAGGTTGCGCTGTACGCGGAAGGGTTTAATGGCTTTCCCGGCGATCGCTATCCCAACCTCATGCTGTTCTACGGTCTGACCGCTCCAGGGCATAGTGTGGATGAGGTGCAAGCGGCTCTACATGAGGAAATTCAACGCATCGCCAGCGAGCCCGTCAGCGAGATCGAACTGGATCGCGCCAAAACCCAGGCGCGTGCTTCCCTTCTGCGATCGCTCAACTCCAATAGCGGCATGGCCTCCTCACTGGTGAACTACCAGGCCAAAACCGGTGATTGGCGCAACCTCTTTGAACAACTGAAGGCGATCGATGCGGTGACAGCGGCGGATATTCTGCGGGTTGCCCGCGCCACGTTCACCGACCAAAACCGGACGATCGCCCGTCTCTTGCCACTCGATGCCGCTGCCAATCCGTAACCCCGCCTCGGGGCGATCGCGTGTCGTGGCCCCGGTCTTGCTTATCTTGATTGCTTGCCTTGCTGTTTCCATCGTCGAATCGTTTCTGCGTTGCCATGCTGTCTTTGTTGCGCCGTTTGTTCTATCCTCGTCCGAAATCCCGATCGCCGTGGCTGATTGTCGTGGGCTGCGTCACCGCGATCGCGATCACGCTACTGCAACCGCAGCCCTCCGCTGCGGCGACCGCGCAACACTACACTGATCTCGAATTTCCCCCCCTACCGGAGATTCAACTGCCCGATTCGACCCGTGTGGAACTCGATAACGGCATGGTGGTCTATCTGGTCGAGGATCATGAACTGCCCTTGGTGAGCGGTTCAGCCACGATTCGGATCGGCTCCCGCTTTGAGCCCACCGATAAAATTGGTCTAGCCGCCCTGACGGGTGAACTAATCCGCACCGGTGGAACCCGCGATCGCAGTGCCGATGAGATTGACGCCACGCTGGAACAGATTGCGGCTGCGGTGGAAACCTCGATCGAACTCACCGTCGGAACGGCTAGTTTTAGCGCCCTGAGTGAAGATACAGACACCGTCCTCACGCTGTTTGCCGACATTCTGCAACATCCAGTCTTTGACGCCAGCAAATTAGACCTGGCAAAAAATCAATTTCGTGGGAGCATCGCCCGTCGCAATGATGACCCCAACGAGATCGCCGATCGTGAACTCACGAAGCTGATTTACGGCGCCACCAGTCCCTACGCCCGCACGGTCGAATACAGCACCCTCGACAACATTACCCGTCGAGATCTGATCGACTTCTATACCGATCACGTCAGCCCCGATCGCATCATCCTCGGGCTTGTGGGAGATTTTGACACGAAGGCCATGAAACAAAAGGTGATCGAGCTATTTGGAGGTTGGGCGGCCACCTCAAATCATGAACTGGCCTTGCCCGAAGTCACACCGGCCACGGTGAATGGCATTTACATCGTCGATCGCCCCGACCTCAGCCAAAGTTACGTCGAAATGGGACACCTCGGCGGTTTACGCAATAGCCCCGACTATGCCCAACTTGGCGTGATGAATAACGTCCTGAACGGTTTTGGTGGACGATTATTTGATGAAGTACGATCGCGTCAAGGTTTGGCCTATACCGTCTACGCCGCCTGGAGTGCTAACTACGACTATCCGGGTCTGTTCATCGCAGGCGGCCAGACCCGTGCCGAAAGTACCGCTGATTTCATCCGGGCCATCCGGGCCGAGATCGAACGCATTCGCGACGAAGCCATTACTCCCGCAGAGTTGCAGGCGGCGAAGGATAAAACCCTGAACTCGTTTATCTTTAACTTTGCCGACCCGGATCAGACCCTTTCGCGCTTGATCCGCTACGAATATTACGGCTATCCCTCGGATTTTATCTTTCAATACCAGCGCGGCATCGAAGCCACCACGATCGCAGATGTCCAACGGGTCGCCCGCACCTACCTCACCCCGGAGGATCTCACCATTCTGGTCGTAGGCAATGCGGCCCAAGTCAACCCTTCGTTAAACTCGCTTGATCCCGATCGGACGGCTCAACCGATCGATATTTCGATTCCCGCCGCCAGCTAAGCCCCGTTCTAACCCAGCGATCGGGATTTCATTCGACCGATGCTTCCAGCTCCTCGGGGCGCAGGGTCATACACCCGAGGAGCCACAGACGGATAAGCCCGACCCAAGAATAGACATTTGCCCTGACGTTGTTGACCCCGCAACGTCTCTTTTGGCGTTGAGTGGCTTATGTTGATGGAATGTTGAATCAATGATGGCGTTCAGGTCTATTCCATGTTTGAAAAAGACGATTTGATCCGCTTGCTCGATCGCGTCAACCTCGGCAATAACGCCAGCAGCACGGACAAGCAGGCCATTCTCGCCGCGATCGCTCGCCTTGAAGAGCGTAACCCCACCCCCAAACCCCTTGAAAGTCCCCTAATTGACGGCAACTGGCGTTTGCTCTACACCACCAGTACCGAACTGCTCAACCTCGATCGGCTACCGCTTTACCGCATTCGTAACATTTACCAGTGTGTCCGCGTTGCGACGCGATCAATCTACAACATTGGCGAACTCGAAGGCATTCCCAGTCTCGGCGGCCTCGTCAGTGTTGAAGCTCGGTTTGAACCCCTCTCCGATCGTCGTGTAGACGTAATTTTTCAACGCTTTGTCGGCGGACTTCAGGGAGCCGTGGGCTACACCACGCCCGACGACTGGATCGCACGCCTCAGTCAAACCCCTCGGTTTTTCGCCCTCGATTTCAGCTTGGCCGATCGCGATCGGCGCGGCTGGCTCGATATTACCTATCTTGACGAAACATTACGAATTGGACGCGGAAACGTCGGAAGCGTATTTATACTCGCAAAAGTTTCAGGTTCGATCTAGTATTTGCCCAAGGTTTTTCGTTGCTTGTAGTTTCGCCGTTGTGTGGGCTGCGTCATCCCAGGCAAGAACTTTGGACCCAATCCCCCCAGGTTTCGCCGTTGTGTGGGCTGCGTCATCCCAGGCAAGAACTTTGGACCCAATCCCCCCAGATTTTGCCCAGATCACTCACCAAACCACGAAATCTGAACCCTGAATGCCCAGTGCCAACGCCAATCCTGCCCCTTAATCGCCCGTTTGGCATGAGACCCGAGCACTGACGATCCATCGCAAGCCCGTAACCTCAATTTACGCTTACGATCACGGCTTTCTCCTCTATCCTTTTCTTGCGTCTATATCTATGTTCGATTTCGGCCAACTCCGCATCAAAACGAAATTGATGGCGATGCTGCTATCCGTTAGTCTTGGCTCGATCGCGATCGTTAGCTATCTGAGTTGGGATCGTGCTCGTAACATCATTAAAACAGCCATCTCAAACCAACTGGTTAGCGTCCGTGCTTCCAAGGCTTATCAGATTGAGTCGTACTTTAAAAACCTGTACGGACATATGGCTACCCTCTGCGAAGATCGCATGGTGGTTGAGGCCATGGTCGAATTTAATACCAGTTTTAAAGAGCTCAATTTTGAATATATTCCGGAAGAATGGAATCAAAAACTTGAAGACTATTACAAAACAGACTTCTTTCCAGAACTAGCCGCAACAGTTGGTGGACAGCCACATTTCGCCAATTACCGCCCCACCACCCAAGCTGGGGTTTACGTTCAGTACTACTATATTGCCGCCAACAAAGCCAAAGTCGGCGAGAAAGTATCACTTAATGATGCCAATGATGGCAGTAATTACAGCAAAGTACATGCCAAATACCACGAGATTTTTGCCAATTTAAGCAAACGGTTTGGCTACTATGATGTCTTCTTAATTGACCATAAAACGGGAAATGTCGTCTATTCCGTCAGTAAAGAAACCGACTTTGGTTCAAGTCTATTTCGGGGAGCATACCGCAAAACCAATTTAGCCACCGTCGTAGAACGGGTGTTGCGTAGCCCCGAACGGGGCGCGATCCAGCTCGTAGACTTTGAACCCTATCGTCCCTCCTATGCTGCCCCCGCCGCATTTATTGCAGGGCCAATTTATAACGGGCCGCATGTGGTGGGGATTTTGGCGATCCAGCTTCCTGTCGATGAAATTAACAAGGTTCTGACCGGCAACGAGCGCTGGAAAAGTGATGGTCTCGGTGATACGGGCGAGACCTATCTTGTGGGATCGGACTATAAGATGCGATCGATTTCGCGCTTTTTGATTGAAGATCCCAACGGGTACAAAAAAGGTCTCAAAGCCAGCGGTGTCCCGGACAGTACGATCGCCCAGATCGAAAAATTCAACACATCCATCCTGCTACAGCCCGTGCAAACGGAAGCGGCGAAAAAAGCCATTAGTGGGATTGAAGGCACCAGTATTATCAGAGATTATCGCAATACAAACGTCCTCAGTTCCTTTGCACCCCTGAATATCGATGGTGTGGATTGGGCCATTATCTCTGAAATGAACCTCACCGAAGCCTATGCGCCGGTGCGAAAACTGCAAGAGTTTTTACTCATTTCCACAGTCCTGTTAATCCTTGCGATCACCTTTATCGCTCGCCTCGTGGCCACACGCTTCGTGACACCGATGGATCGCATGATTGAAGGGGCACGGCAGATTAAAGAAGGGGACTTTGAGGCGGAAGTCCAGGTCGAATCCCGTGATGAATTTGGCGAACTGGCCGAAAGTTTCAACGAAACCGTTGCGAACATTCGGAAACAGTTTCAAGTTGTGAAGGACAAAACCCATGAAAATGAAGCACTGTTATTAAATGTCTTACCGGCGCTGGCGGTAGAGCGTCGTCAATCCGGCGATCGGCTAGCCGCTAGTCAATTTCAAGAAATTACAGTGATGGTTGCTAGCATCGATGGTTTTGATGCACTGATTGAAAACTTAGAACCGCAAAATGGCGCAGAACTACTGGATGAATTGATTGATATCATCGACGTTTTAGCGAGCCGTTTTGATATCGAACGTTTGGCGTTACTCGGGGATGATTTTGTTGCCGTTTCTGGCCTGAGCCGTCCACGTATGGATCACACCCAGCGATTATTAGAATTTCTCGTAGAAGTGGAAGATGCGATCGTCGGGTTTGGAAATTTGCATCAAGGAAACTTGCGATTACGCGCCGGTATTCACTCCGGCAGTGTTCAGGCGGGAATTATTGGACGCAATAAATTTTCCTATAACATTTGGGGCCCCGTCATGACCATAGGTTCCGCTCTCAAAGCTCGAGCGCCCATTGCCTCAATTTTGGTTTCCTCCTCTGTCTTTGGTCGCTTAAAAGAATCCTACAACTTCACTCAAAATGAAGATGTTTTGGTAGCGGATACAGGGAAATTTATTAAGGCGTGGAAAATCAACTTAAATTTGGACCTGCTCGAACCTAGTTCTACTAACCTGTCTGAGACAAATTAGTCGCGATCCTAACCCAACGGTTACGGCCATTAGAACGGATGATGTTGTTGACCCCATCACCCTTGGACTTACTACGAGGAGAGTTACGACTGTGCTGGACAATTTAAGTCAAACGATGGTCATCTGGGGGACGATCGT
>RDYZ01000152.1 GCA_004293855.1 Oscillatoriales cyanobacterium
GAGGGCGCAAGCAGCGATCGCTCCTCACGTCCATCTCAAACCCTGAAAACCTTACCAAAAAACGGGATCGAAAGCCCTTTCCCTTGGCTAGAACAACAGGGCAAACGCAGACGTGTTTAGCTCGATCATGTGTCGATTGATCGTCGGGCGCATTGCCATGCGCCCCTACAAACAGGGCTGATTTGAGTGAGGATTTTTCGGGTTGCAGTGGATGAAAAATGGTGAATTTGTAGGGGCGTATGGCAATACGCCTGCGATCTCGTATCGCTTTCATCGATCAATTCATTTGTTTCGAGAGTATGCGTTTGCCCTGCATGGAACACCCGTCAACCTTTAGGCTAGGACATGTCCATGTATTCGGTAGGTTTAGTGATGAGAGACCTTGAAGCGGCGATCGTACAGGCGATTCCTGATATCAACTTTTTGACGATCGCCACCCCCGATATTCGACCCGGCGCACTGCTCGAATCACGCCACCTCGAGCGATACATCGGGCAAATCGAGCCATGTTTGATGCCGCCGTTAACCCCCGCAATGTTCGAGACCGAGCGTCAACCCGTGGCGGTTAAGTTTCAAGACCTGTCCCTCGAGCGATCGGGAGCAGCGGCGATCGGTCTGCTACACAGGTTTGGTTTGCAGCTCCCCGGAATTGGCCTCAGCACAACCGACGCGATTTCGGTGCGGTTATGCCTGGAGACGGTCACGGTGCAGCGGTTTACCTCGGGGCTTGGCAAGTTGGAATTTGAGCAGGCATTGCGATCGCTCAAAGCCCAGAATCTCCCAGCCTTCCAACGGCTGCAAAATCATTTTTTAGTCGTAGCAACCTACTACGCCCGTGATTTTTGCGTTACCTTTGGCGCCGAACTCCTAAACGCGATCGACCTGGATCGCAAATTGCAATCCCCCGCACGCTCACGGATGCAGCGTCAGGGCAATACCGTGTGGGTGACTCACAATGAAACGCTTCCGTTTGGAGTCTTGGGCTATGAGATTACCTAAGGGATAGCAACGGGTATCGCGAGACCGCCGAGGTGAAGTTGAGCCAGCACCTCCGTCCGGATAAGGCGATCGTCCTCTAAATTTCGCCCTAAGATAAACCAGGGTGAACCGTCCAGCGTGCCAGCCTGACGCGAGCCTCAGGCGCAAAACCCCTGGCACTCTCAACCACACCACACCGCCCCACACCATCATTCCGCCCAGGAGTCTGTGAGATGTCATTTGTTGGCCTTCATATCCATAGTGACTACAGCTTGCTGGATGGCGCAAGTCAGCTCGACCCCTTAGTTGACCGCGCCCTCGAGTTGGGTATGCCCGCGATCGCCCTCACCGATCACGGCGTGATGTACGGAGCCGCCCAGCTCATTAAAATCTGTCGCCGCAAGGGGATTAAACCCATTATCGGCAATGAAATGTACCTGATTAATGGGGATGTCACCAAACAAGAACGTCGGCCTCGTTACCATCAAGTTGTTCTGGCTAAGAATCTTCAGGGCTATAAAAATCTCGTCAAACTCACCACCATTTCGCACCTAGAAGGATATCAAGGCAAAGGAATTTTCTCCCGTCCTTGTATTAACAAAGATCTGTTAATGCAATACCACGAAGGACTGATTGTCACCAGTGCCTGCCTCGGCGGAGAAATCCCCCAGGCTATTATGAAAAAACGTCCCGACGCGGCTCGTAAAGTCGCCGCCTGGTACAAGGAACTGTTCGGAGATGATTTCTACTTAGAAATTCAAGATCACGGTTCACCGGAAGATCGGATTGTCAATCCCGAAATTATTCGTATCGCCCGCGAACTCGACATCAAATTTATTGCCACGAATGATTCACACTACATTTCCTGTATTGATGTAGAAGCCCATGATGCTTTGCTGTGCATTCAAACTGGCAAGCTCGTTACGGACGATAAACGCCTACGCTATAGCGGCACAGAATACCTCAAATCTGCCGAAGAAATGGCGATGTTGTTCCGCGATCATCTCGACGATGATGTTATTGCGGAAGCCCTCGATCGCACCCTAGAAATTGCCGAAAAAGTCGAAAACTATGACATCTTTGGCGATACACGTATCCCAAACTTTCCAATTCCTCCCAACCACACCGCAGACACCTATCTTGAGGAAGTCACCTGGGCTGGTTTGCTCGATCGTTTTAAGGTGAAATCTCGCGCAGAGCTAGAAGATCGCTACCGTGAACGCCTCGAATACGAGCTAGAAATGATGCAGGAAATGGGGTTCGCGACCTATTTTCTTGTGGTTTGGGATTACATATGGTTTACTGTTTGAGCGTTTTCTGAATCCAGAGCGTAAGTCAATGCCCGATATCGATACGGATTTTTGTATCGATCGGCGAGAGGAAATGATCAAGTATGTGACCGATAAATATGGTCGTGATTGTGTCTCTCAAATTGTCACCTTTAACCGGATGACGTCCAAAGCCGTCCTCAAAGATGTGGGGCGCGTGCTAGATATTCCCTACGCCCAAGCGGACAAAATGGCAAAGCTCATTCCCGTTGCGCGAGGCAAGCCCGAAAAATTAAAAAACATGATTGCGGACGGAACTCCCGCCCCGGAATTCAAAGCCGCCTATGAGAATGATCCCTCGGTGCGGCGATGGGTGGATATGGCCCTGCGCGTCGAAGGAACCAATAAATCCACCGGAGTTCATGCGGCGGGTGTGGTCATTTCGGCCACGCCCCTCGATGAAATTGTGCCACTTCAGTTAAACAAAGACGGAGGGGTGACATCTCAGTATCCAATGGAAGATCTCGAGTCCATGGGAATGCTAAAAATGGATTTTCTGGGATTAAAAAACCTGACGATGATCGAGAATACCCTGGATTTAATTCGAGAGAATCAAAACATTGATATTGATCCCGATCGTCTTCCCCTAGAGGAACGCAAAGCCCAGGAAATTGCCCGTCGGACTGGCAATCCTCAAATGCCCCCAGATGTGGCAAAAACCTATCAGTTACTGGCCCAAGGCAAACTAGAAGGAATTTTTCAGCTTGAATCCTCAGGAATGCGGCAGGTAGTCCGTGACCTGAAACCATCGTGTATTGATGATATTTCCTCAATTCTGGCGCTGTATCGTCCGGGGCCTCTCGATGCCGGTCTAATCCCAAAATTTATTAATCGTAAGCATGGTCTAGAAGAAATTGTCTACGATCACCCCATGCTGGAGTCCATTCTTCAGGAAACCTACGCCGTCATGGTCTACCAAGAGCAGATCATGAAAATCGCGCAGGATATGGCGGGATATTCCCTGGGTGAGGCGGATTTACTACGACGCGCTATGGGGAAAAAGAAAATATCAGAAATGCAGAAGCATCGTGAAATTTTTATTGATGGTGCGGCCAAAAATGGTGTTGATAAGAAAGTTTCAGATGCACTTTTTGATCAGATGGTTTTGTTTGCGGAATATTGTTTAACCGCAGATATGGCCGTGATGACGATCGAATACGGATCGATTCCGATTGGTCAAATTGTGGCGGAACGGCTAGAGTGTAGCGTCTACACCGTTGATAGTCATGGGTTGGTCTATACACAGCCGATCGCACAGTGGCACGATCGGGGTGTGCGCGAGGTATATGAGTATGTCCTCGAAAATGGTGCGGTGATTCGTGCAACTCCCGATCACAAATTCATGACTGAAACGGGGGAAATGATGGCGATCGATGAGATTTTTCGCAATGGCTTCGATCTCAAATGGATTGATCCGCAACAGAGTACAGATCAACGGTATTTCCGAAGCAAAAAACGGAATGTTTTTGATAAATATGATACTGAATTAAGCGCAATACATTAACAGCTTGACTCCGATATTATTCGGCCTCTACGCATCAAAAAACGGCAAATTTTTCGTTAGCTCTGGCGAAAAAACTGGATGATACCGCGACTGCTGCATTGATCAGATGTAGCGAAAGTTACAGACAAGTGCGGCATATCTTGGTTCTCTTATCTTTGGTGCCACATCTTAATGTTTTCTTTCTAGAAAATGCTCAATGTGCCAATCAAAGCTCTGCCCAAGCATCTCGGGAACGATAAAGATAGGCCGCATACGGCATAACTAATTCGTATCTCAGTCAACTTAGTTTCTGTTGGATTGAAACAGGCTTGATTCTCCAACATTCAAAGCCTTCACCTCAAACCAAAATAGATGAGTTTGATTCATCATTTTGAGATGAAGTTGAAGCTAATTAGCCAATCAAACAGGGCTTCATTGACCAAGGTGTTAAGAGCCCTGAACGCAATTATCACATTTGAATTTTGGAGATTCTTGACGATTTCTCCTAGAGCTGTCCCGGTTCATCATTGCACTAGGTTGGCGTATGGCGGTGTCTTAGATTGGCTCGTTTGATGCAATGTGCCACGCCTTAGTCTCAGTCCGCTGAATACACCGACGTGAGAGTCCTATCGTGAGATTTACCCAAAGTTATCGTTCCCTCAGTGTTGCGAGTAGCCCAGCTCTGCAAGCGAATGGTCTTGGTCCGAACTATGGTTCGTGTCTGATGTGTCAGGGGTCTCATGACACGCAAGATCACTGGAGCTACATGGCCACCTTGCCTCAAGATCCGGTCGATATGCTCGACGATTTGGTCCGCATGGGGGTTTACAAGACAGAAGCACTCAAGCTAGCTGACGCGGTCAGCAGTGCGGAGGTTCGCAAGGCGCTGTTCCTGAAAATGGCCTCCCACGGTGATCCGAAACGCGAGCGGCTGATTCGTGATCTCGCCAGTGTTGCGGGCGGGATTGATCATGCGTTTGCGGCGGCTTTTGGGCCGAAGGCGGGTGAGTTTTTCGGGGATGCGCGTCGTACCAGTGCTGTGACTCGCCGGGAGTTTATCCGCAACGTGGCGATCGGAGCGGCTCTGGTGTCCCTGGCGAACTGTGCGCCCAATCCGGGAGAGGATGCGGCGGAGACGAACCCCGCAGCCAGTGGTGCGGGAACGGGGGATCTGGAAAAAACGGACATTCAAGTTGGCTTTATTCCCATCACCTGTGCCACGCCGATCATCATGTCGGAGCCGTTGGGTTTCTATAAAAAGTATGGCCTGAATGCGAAGGTCGTCAAAATGCCAAGCTGGGGAGCGGTGCGGGATTCGGCGATCGCCGGTGAGCTGGATGCCTACCACATGTTGGCACCGATGCCGATCGCGATGACCCTCGGTCTCGGTTCTGCGTCATTCAATACCAAATTGGCCAGCATCGAAAATATTAACGGTCAAGCGATCACGATCGCCGAGCGCCACCGGGGTAAAGTTAACGGCCCTGAGGATTTTAAAGGATTCGTGATTGGGGTTCCGTTCCCATACTCGATGCACAATCTGCTACTGCGCTACTACCTAGCCACCGGTGGCCTGAACCCCGATACTGATGTCAAAATTCGTCCCGTTCCACCACCGGATAGCATTGCTCAGCTCATCGCGGGTGACATTGATGCGTACCTGATGCCCGATCCGTTTAACCAACGCGCGGTGTACGAAGGTGCGGGATTCATTCACAAACTGACGAAGGAAATTTGGCCGGGTCACCCCTGTTGTGCCTTTGCGGCGGGTCAAACCTGGATTGATGAGAATCCCAATACGTTCCGAGCGCTGAATAAGTCAATTATTGAGGCGGCGGGCTACGCTCACGACATGAATAACCGTAAAGAGATTGCGGCGGCAATTTCCTCACGGGCATTTTTAAACCAGCCGCCGGAAGTGGTGGAGGCGGTGCTGACGGGCAAATTCGACGATGGTAACGGTAACACGCTCGATATTCCCGATCGCATCGATTTTGATCCCTATCCTTGGCAAAGTTTTGCGAACTGGATTTCTTCCCAGCTCGTCCGTTGGGATCTTCAGGATGACGGCAAAGTTGCGGCAGCCATCACCAAAGAAACCTACGATGAAATCGGAAATCAGATCTTTTTGACCGATCTGGCGCGTGAACTGGCGGAGGAACTCGGTCAAGAGGTGCCAGAGGAGATCTACCGGACTGAAACCTTAGCGTTCGATACCTTTGATCCGGCGGACCCCGAAGCTTACGTCAAAGCGCAAATCGAGAAGTTTGGCGTTTAGACGTTAGGCATTGAGAACGATCGAACAGGATTGTGCTCGCGCTCCCTCGGTTTCGGGCTAACGGGTCGGTGACAGCCGTCCCGTTGGCAGAACACCGATCGTCGCTTGAACCCGTTGGAGAGGCGGCGATCGGTGTTAACGATGACGAACGCGACGTTTACTCGGCATTCGATCGGTTGAGAGTTTTAATTTAAGGAGGCTTTGTTCCGTGCCAACAAGCGCCATGCAACGCGCTCGTAAAAAGCAGCGCCGTGGGGAGATCGATGAAAATGTACGTGCCATCGGCCTTTTTGTTCTTTCCTTGGTTATTTTTCTGGGATTTTGGGAAATTGGAGCACGATCGGGCTGGTTTTCCAAAGGGATGCCCACCGCAAGTCTGACGCTCCAAGAGCTGTGGTGGTGGGTGACCAACCCATTTTTCAACAACGGCCCCAATGACTTGGGAATTGGTTGGAATTTGCTGGTGAGCCTGCGACGTGTGGCGATCGGCTATCTGGCCGCGTCTTTGATCGCCGTACCCTTGGGGATACTGATCGGTATTTCGCCGGTCGCATCCAAAGCCTTTAACCCCTATGTGCAACTGCTCAAGCCCGTCTCTCCCCTCGCGTGGCTGCCGATCGGGTTGTACCTGTTCCGCGATTCGGAAAAAACGGGAATTTTCATCATCATGATCAGTAGCATCTGGCCCACCCTGGTGAATACGGCCTTTGGTGTTGCCAATGTCAGCAAAGATTATCTCAACGTGGCAAAAACCCTGGGTGCGTCTCAATGGCGCACGGTCACTCGGGTGATTATTCCGGCAGCCCTGCCCAACATCATTGCGGGTCTGCGGATCAGCATGGGTATTGCTTGGCTGGTCATCGTTGCTGCCGAAATGCTCCTGGGTACAGGGCTGGGTTATTTCATTTGGAACGAGTGGAATAACCTATACATCCCGAATATTTTGGTTGCCATTATTGTGATTGGCTTTGTCGGCATTCTTCTCGACCAAATGTTTGCCTATGCCGAGCGGGCGGTCTCGTTTGGAGGAAAAAGCGAATGAGTCTTTCGACCGAATCCCCAGGCGAATCAACTGGAACCACCCCGCAAAGCGAAAGCGCTTTTGTGGCGGGCGATATTCAAGTATCGATGCGCAACGTGAGCAAGGTATTTGCCGGTCGTACCGGCTGGCTGAACCGGATCACGGGAAAAACCTCGGCGGATTTCTTGGCGATCGATAACGTCAATATTGACATCGAACGCAATACATTTGTGTCGATTATTGGCCCCTCCGGCTGCGGCAAATCGACCCTTCTCAATATTATTGCGGGTCTCAGCGAAGCCAGTGCCGGTGACGTGATGATGGACGGCCAGCCGATCGAAGGCCCAGGCCCCGATCGAGGCATGGTGTTTCAAAACTACGCACTCATGCCGTGGATGACTGTCGAGGAAAACATCCGCTTTGCGGTTGAAACCGTGCATCCAACGATGTCACCGGCGGATCTCAAAGATGTGGTGCGCGAGCATATCCAGCTTGTGGGTCTTGCCGGTGCAGAACGCAAACATCCCCAGGAACTGTCGGGCGGAATGCGCCAGCGGGTCGGGATTGCGCGGGCGCTGGCGATCGATCCGCAAATTTTGCTGATGGATGAGCCGTTTGGGGCGCTTGATGCCCTAACGCGCGGTTTTCTTCAGGAGGAAATCGAACGGATTTGGGAACGCAAGCGCAAAACAGCCATCATGATCACGCACAGTATCGACGAAGCGCTGCTGTTGTCCGATCGCATTATTTTGATGACACGCGGACCGGCAGCCAAAATTGATGAGGTGCTGGATGTGCCTTTTGATCGTCCACGCGATCGTGAGGCGGTCGAAGCGCATCCGGCATACCGCGAACTGAAGCATGAGATGGAACAGCATTTGTTCCGCGAAACGCGTGCAGTCGAAGCCAGCCGCTTGAGCTAAACCCGCCGTACCGATCACGGTGTGTGAGGGTTGCGAGTTATGCAAAATTCACCCGTCTCGATCGCTCGCCCTTGGGCGTTTACGGGATCTTTCCCAATCATTCCACGCTATCTACAACGTATTTCCCAGGAATTTTAAAACAATGGCTATTCCAGAAATTACCCAAACCTTGCTCGCTGCCAAAAAAGCAAACGGCATCAGTTACGCCGATCTTGAAGCCGCGATCGGTCAAGATGAGGTTTGGATCTCCGCCGTCATTTACCGTCAGGCCAGTGCCGACGCAGATCAAGCGAAAAAACTCGTGACAACCCTTGGTCTACCGGAGGAAATGGCAGACGAATTGACCATCCCACCGCTCAAAGGTGGACTCGATCCCGTGATTCCCACCGATCCGCTGATCTATCGTCTTTACGAAATCATGCAGGTGTATGGAATGCCGGTCAAAGATGTGATTCACGAAAAATTCGGTGATGGCATCATGAGCGCGATCGACTTTTCGCTCGAAGTAGACAAGGTTGAAGATCCGAAGGGCGATCGGGTACAAATCACAATGTGTGGCAAATTCTTGCCATACAAAAAGTGGTAAATATTGCGAAACCTTCCGTTTTGCTCTGAATAGAGAGGGCACTCATCATCATGGGTTGCCCTTTTTTTGATCAGGATTATGCGTTCTGTCTCATACCAATTCTCTAAATTCTTGCGACTCATTAGCCTTGATATGCAAGCTCGAGAAGCACTATAAGCTCGAGAAGCACTATAAACGTCTTTCTATTTTGGAGAATTGGTAGGGAGCATCCCGTTTATGCAAATTGTCCCTCATCCCCCAGCCCCTTCTCCCAAACAAGGGAGAAGGGGAGACCGATTCAAAGTCCCTCTCCCAAGTTGGGAGAGGGATTTAGGGTGAGGGTGACACAAATGGGATGCTCCCGAATTGGTATAACTCAATCGTTTTTGCTATACGACGGAAAGTTTGCTCTCTTTACAAAAAAACTCGCAATCCACAGACTGGATCGCGAGCTTTTTCGTTACGACCTTGAAGGAAAGGTAAAGCCTTTAAAGAACTCGTTCAATTAGACCATTATGGCCTTGCTTGAACGGTTCAAACGACTCCTTCAATCAAGCCCTTGA
>RDYZ01000426.1 GCA_004293855.1 Oscillatoriales cyanobacterium
GCCGACACACTCAGGGCTCGCACGTGATTTAGGGATTTCAGCGCCCGCGATACGGGAATTTGCAACACAGCACACAGGACAATATGACCGGTGAAGAGGGCGCCGATCGCCTCGGTGGGAAACGACACGCCCGAAACCGTGGTCACAATATTATTGAGGTAAAGCGGTAGGGTGGCCTGCACTTGGGAAACGTAGACCGTAAAGGCGACGTTAATCGCGAGGTAAACCAGGAGGACGCGATCGCTGAGTGCCTTGAACCAGCGCCGCACGGGATTTTCGGTGGTGTCGTCATGACGAATGCGGGCGATGTAGGGCAGGGCGATCGCCGCGATGATCGTAAACAGGAGGTAGGAAATACCATCGATCGCAAACAAAATTTGATAAGCGCGATCGATCGACACCAAGGCACTCCCGGCAATGACACCCACCCCAAGACCGAGATTATCGGCGAACCGTGCCAAGGTATAGGCGTCGCGGTGTTGGCAGTAGAAACCCAACCCCGCCCCGGCGAACAGTTGGCCGAGCAGCAGCGAGGCAAAGTCGTGGGTGGTGGCGAGCAAAAAAGCGCCGATCGCCGAAATCAGTCCCGACAGCAGCAATGTGCGTTTCGCACCCCAGCGGGAATCGCAGAGCGATCCGCTCAGGATACGGGCAAAAATCCCGACGATCGAGGACGCACCCACCGCAACACCGACATCCGTGGCCGTTAGTCCGATTTGGTTAACGAAGACGATCGGGCCATAAAACACGGTGAAGCCCGTGCCGATTTCCGAAAGGCAGCGCCCCGTACTGAGAATCCAGACGGGTTTAGGGAGTTGGAACATGGGAGGGTGTAGTGAGGAAACGAAACGTTCGTTCTGGGTGCGTCAGGTGCGGGGATGGTGTCGCCAAGCGGATGGAGTGCCGGAACTTTGCCGGAACGATCCGCATCACAATGGATAGCGGGCAAGGGTGAACGTTAAGGTGGTCTGTCCGGGTCGTTTGTGGGTGGTCACGGCTGGCGAAACCGGTCAGTCCAGCGATCAAGCAACCCGATCGATCAGGGCTCAATCACAGCGAATGGTTCATCATCACCCATCCCATTCTGATCGATTCCCGTTTGACCCGTCCGATCGACCTTAACTTATATGCCATCAATGCTGTCACTTTGCCGATCTTTCCAGCCTCGCACAACTGTGATGCTGGCTTCACTGTTGGGTGTACTGGTCGGTGTGAGTCTGCCGGAACCCGGAGCCGGAGATCGTGGGGGAAATCTGGCGATCGGAGAACGTCCCGTCTGGGTGTTTGCACGCACCCCGATCGCCAATGCTGCGGAAACCAACGCCTTAGAACAGAGCGCCCAAACCTGGTTAGCCATCGGTCGCGACGCCTTTGAACAGGGAGATTATGAAACGGCGATCGATGCCTTTAGCCAAGCGATTAACCATCAACCCGATCTCGCGATCGCCTACTACAATCGCGGCGTCACCCAGTTCATCCTCCAGGACTACGATGCCGCCCTCGCCGACTACAACCAAACCATTCGCCTAGATCCGGTCTACACCCAGGCGTACGTCAATCGCGGCAACCTCCACAGCGCCAACGGTCACACCGCCGCCGCCCTCGACGATTACACCACCGCGATCGAGCTTGACCCCAGCGCGATCGAAGCCCACTACAATCTTGCCCTTACCCAAGCTTCACTCCAACACTGGGACGCCGCGCTTGAGGGCTACGATCGAACCCTGGCGCTACTGCCCGAGAACTCCCCGCGTGCGATTCCCGTCTATCTCAACCGTGGCTCGCTCAATCTTGAAACCGGTCACCCCCACGCCACGATCGAAGACAGTCGCGCGATCCTGGCGATCGATCCGGACAATGCGCCCGCCCACGGCAATCTTGGTTTTGCCTACGCCATGCTTGGCGATCTCGACCAAGCCAAAGC
>RDYZ01000153.1 GCA_004293855.1 Oscillatoriales cyanobacterium
GCCCGGTGAGGATGTCAAGATGGCGGAAGTTGTGTCCCCGATCGTCGGATTCAGAACATTCTAAACACCATCACCCTTGAACCCGGTTACTTCTTCGACCCATGTCCCAAACCCCGCCCCCCTCGACTCATTCCACGGAATCCAGCCCCACCCCAAACCGTAACCGCTCCGCCCTGTGGCAAACCAAACTTCAAGATCCCACCTTAGCGGCTCTAGCGGACTATACGCCCCGAGATCTCGCCCGCGCCCTCCTCGAACGACTCCGCGTCGATGAACAGGACTGGCATCGTCTCAAAGGCGATCGCCACGTCCGCGCTCGGGAACAAGTAGCCGCCGCCCTCGTCTTCATGCTCGCGGATCAACCGGACGAAGCGCGTCAACGTCTTGCCCATGCCCTTGACTGGCTCGATCGTCGTGTCTCAGCTCCTCCGTGTCCTGACCACAGCTCACGCAACACGAAACCCAACACCCAGCAATCCAACCCACAATCTGAAACTCCCTAAGGCCATTCTGTTCTTATCCCGCTCGCATCCCACTTCTTAATCACCCTTCGCCACCCAGGCAGCAGACAACCCACGAACACCAGCACGCTGCAACACGGCTTACAACTGCCAATCCGTCACCAGCTTTGGGATCACGCGGCTAAGCCCACGCATGATCCGCGCTTTGGGTGGCTTCCCGAGGATAACGACGCCTTACCCACGCGTGGCAAATTTCTTCCCAAGGCGTAATTGCCGCTTATCTGGATGCCACTCAACGGAATCGAAAACCTGCTGAAGGATAAATAAACCACGCCCACATTCCGACGTATCATCGGGCAAATAGCCTTCGATACGTGGCCGACAACAACAGGACGTCAACGGAACCGTGCCCTCATCAGAGATCGTCCACCAGTACCCCTCATGATTGCTCGAAAACTCAACGACAACCGTTTTGCTAGGGTCAAGCTGGTTACCATGCTTCGCAGCATTCACCAAGGCTTCTTGTAGACCGAGGCGCAGTTCCGCCTGGAACTCCTCGGGAATATCCACAAGCAGTAGATCGATCACCGGACATAAGTAAAGCGTGGATGCAAAACTAATTTTGCCGATCGCTCGCTTGGAAGGCAGGGCGGGAATTGCCATTACCGAAAAAAACATGGAAGTCTTAACCTAATCCAAATCGATTAACCGTGTTAGTCCAACGTGGTTCGGCATCACAGGGACAAGCTCACGGTCAAAACACGTGAGGTTGGAGCAATATGACTTAGTTTAACCGCGTTGTTGAACGTCGGGATATACAACAGCCTATTCAATTCAGTGTTATCACTGACAACGTCTAAACGCCATTGATTTGCAAGGTTTGGCACGTTAGAAATCTCAACATTAAAAGGTTCGAGGAAGGGTGAGGGATGGTGAGACTCGGGCCAGTTTTTGCGAAGAATGCCGATCGGGATCGTACGAGCTAAATTATATTGACAGGCATATTGACGAGATTTGGCGCTGTGAATGTTTAGGTTTCATCAGGGTCGGGGGGATTGAGGGTCATCGTCGATGGGAGCGGGTATCTCCATTCAGTGTAGCGAATATGGGCTGATATCTGTTAACAAGCGGGGGATTGAGCCGTTAGAATCGCCCCACTCTTTAGCTAAACCTCCGTGGGGATCGGATGAGTTAAAGATTGTTGTATTTTCATTGACCAGTACTGATTCATTTTAACGAGCATCTGTCCTGAAAAAATGTCTATGCTGCGCTTTTGTTGCATCCAGAGAATGGACAAGTATTGATAAGTGGATCGAAGCTTTAAGGTTTATCGCGCTTTATTTCAACAGTATTTCAGATGATTTCATGGAGAGATTGGAGTGCTTGAGCCGTGGGTTCTCAAGCCGTGCGTTGCGCTTGCGCCTTGGGGTGAGATGTCTGTGAATCCAAGATTTCGACTCCGGAATGGCCTCGAAGAGGGCTTTCAATCCGGTCATGTTCCTCTGAAGTTAAGGTCTCGAAGATGAGCTTTAGGGACACTCGGGATGTTTGGCGCCACGATCGCACAGGTATTGCAAACCCTCCCGATCGAGGCCGCGCACGTCCGAAAAATCAACGCCCTCTAGCCAGGGGGTTTCTGCGGGCTCGGTCACCATGGATGCCTGATCGGATTGCCCCCAGAGGACGCCCTGCAAATTGGCTCCGGCTAGCCGCGATCGCCGCCAGTCTACCCCCGAGACATCTGCACCCATGAGGTTTGCACCCCGCAGATCCGCGCCCGACAGGGTTGCTCCACGGAGAATCGCGCCTGACAAATTCGCATCGGTTAATTTCGCTCCGGTAAGATTGGCGCCACTGAGGTCAGCATCCTGCCAGTTCGATCGGGTTAAGTCCGCGTCTTCTAGTTGAACCCCGGTGAGGTCAGCTTGGGTCAGGGTCGCATCGACGAGCTGCGCCCCACGAAAATCACTCGTTTTCAAATCGGCTCCGGTGAGGCTGGCCTGATTGAGGTCACTGTTTTGGAAATTCGCACCGATCGCCTGAGCGCTGCTGAAATTGGCACCGATCGCCGTGGTTTGACTCAGATCGGCTTGATTGAAGTTTGTCCGCATGAGGTTGGTTTGACGCAGCCAGACCCGTTGGAGGTTGGCTCCGGCAAAGTTGGCATGGCTGAGGTCAGCGCCACTAAAGTCGGCGATCGCGTCGTCATAATTCCCGGGTCGATCGTCGAGGCCGGGGGAGAAAAATACCGCTTGCTGAAAATTGGCGTAGCGCAAAATACTGCCCCGAAAGCGGTTTCCCGCTAGGTCGATCCCGCCGAGAACCAGGGTAAAATCCGCCCGATCGTTACGGCCTAGGTCGGTGCGGCTGAAATCGGCGGCGGGCATCTCGCCACTGTAGCCGATCACAATTTTGGCGATCGCCTGCTGAGTGGCCTGGAGACGCCGCGCAATCACGCCCCGATCGGCGGGACTGCGTTGCAGGGTGTCGAGTTCGTTGCGTAGCCCTTGATTGAGGCGTCGCAGACCATCGATCGAGGCAGTGCCGCGACTGACCAATGCTTGCTGAATCGCGTCGATTAAAACGGGTTCGGTTTCCTGCGCCAGAAGATCGATGAGCAAGGTTTGTACGCGATCGTCGTCCAGGGTTCCGAGGGCGAGGATCGCATTTTTACGTTCGTCTGGCGCTCCTGGTAAGGGAGTCAGTTTATTAACCAGACTGAGATAGAGTTCATTGGCTTGGGCCGTTTGCTGGCGTTGGTTGGTTTGTTGTTGCACATAAACCTGAGTTCCGGCCAGGGTTCCGAGCAACAACGCAACGCCAAACAATCCCAGCAGGGCCAGGGCCGTAATGGGATTGGATCGCATCCATAACCACACCCCCGGAACCGGCGCTGGCAAAAATGGATCGTCATCGACTAAGACGATCGCCTCGATCGGTCTATCCGCATCCTCCTGCGTCCAGTGGGTTTGATCGGGGCCACTCGGCCAAAGGTAGCTGCTATAGCCGTACTCGTACTGGAACATATCCAAAACATAGGTTCCCGACAGCCGATCGTGCAGGGTGCGATGGAGCCGATCGAGCCGCACACAGAGGCTATCTGCCACGGCAATCGCCCCCATAATGCCCAGCAGTAGGCCACCACTGCCGTACCCACCGATCGTCAGCCAAAAGCCATAGCCCAACCCAAACGTTACGCCCCAGCGTCCGATCGCCTCTCGCAACATAATTCGCGCCACCCCACCGGGCTCGCCCGTCTCGCAGACAATCCGCACACCAAACCAACGCTTCGGATCGGTCAAGCCCGTGGTTCCCAGGCGGTAGAGCTGCCACGCCCCCACCAGCAGCGGTAACGTTAGCGACCCCGTCCAAAATAAATTGGTCAGTGGGGAGACATTGCGATTCGGTTCCCGTGAGGCGGTGCCAAAGGCGATCGCGATGCCATCACGGGTGGCCGACAGCAACGGACTTAGCGGCACGGGCTGCCCGATCTCACGGGCTTGGGCGTACACTCCAAAACTGTAGGGGACGATCGCACTGCCTGCGATCAGTGATAGCTCTACGGCAAACGCACCACCCCGCCGAATCCACAGCGGAGCGGGCTTAATCTGGCTGTACCACCAACGCCACGCGCGGTCAGCCCAACGATCAAAGGTAGATTGCGTCATAAGAGTTGATGATTGATCGAGTGCGCGTTGATCGTCCGCTTTCTATTGCATCATTTAGGTGTCAAAAAAGTCACGTACTCCGTTCGCAATCTCGATCGCAGTGATCGAGGATCGGCGCACAAACTCACCGATCGGTACACTCTGATCACCCTTCGTCTCTCGCCAGTTCCTACAATGGGACAACACAAACCAAGCGGGTAACGAAGGGTGAAAATGACACAGCGATTTTCGAGGATGACACACGATGATCGCCGTGCCGATCGACGATGGTTGATTTCCCTGACGATCGCCGCCCTCGCACTCTATACCCTCAATCTTGACAGCGCCGCCCTCCGGGATTGGGACGAGGCTACGGTTGCCCAAGTCGCCCACGAAATTGCGACCGCGCCGCAGTCTGCCCTAACCTGGCTGTTTCCCACCCTTCACGGTCAGCCGTATTGGAATAAACCACCCCTGATGCACTGGGCGATCGCGCTCTGTTTTCGTCTCTTTGGCGAACAGGAATGGACCGCGAGGCTACCGGGGGCATTGTGTGGAGCGCTGACGGTTCCGGCCCTATACGCGATCGCCCGTGAGCTGTGGCCGCGACGGTTAGAAGCCATGCTGACCAGCCTTGTATTTTTGACCTGGTTACCGGTGATCCGCCACGGTCGGTTAGCCATGCTCGATGCGGCGATCGTTCTCTTCTTTGTTATTGCGATCGGCTTGACCCTGCGATCGCGGCGTGATTTGCGCTACTCCCTGGGGCTGGGTGCTGCGATCGGGGCGATGTGCCTCACCAAAGGCTTGCTTGGCCTTTGTTTAGGCGGTTTGCTCTTGGGCTTTTTGTGCTGGGACACCCCCAGACTCCTACGTCAGCCTTGGTTTTGGTATGGCATTGGCACGGGCAGTTTACCGGCTTGGGCGTGGTATGCCATCCAGATCCAGCACTACGGTCACCATTTCCTACGGGTACATCTGGGCGAACAGGCGGCGGATCGGTTAGTGACCAGCGTGGAAAATAACGGTGGCTCCCTGGGCTACTACGCGATCGAACTCTTGAAATACGGCTGGCCGTGGTTGCTGTTTGCCGTGCCGGGGATGGTATGGGCGTGGCAAAATCGGCAATTTGGCTGGGGACGTTTACTGATCGTCTGTGGTGGGGGATACGGGCTGATCATCTCACTGATGCAAACCAAGCTCCCGTGGTACATCCTGCCGCTCTATCCAATTTTGGCGATCGCGGCTGGAGTCCGTCTGGCGGACCTCTGGCAAAGCGGCCACACCACTGGGGTTCCGATTCCACTCACGGAACGTTACCCACGGATTTGGGTCTGGGGATTGGCAAGCCTGACGATCGGGCTTGTCAGCGTTCTTGGCCTTGACGTAACCCGCAGCCTTGCACCGCAGCCCACCTTACTCACCTGGCATTTGCAAGTCACGGTTTTTTGCTTGGCGATGACCTTTGGACTAGCAGCATGGCGGATCGCCCGTCGTGATTCCCAATTCATCCTGATCCTGGTTTGGGGAACCTACGTCTCACTGATCTCCTTCGTCACGTCGGATAACTGGCTGTGGGAACTGAACGAAAACTATGCGGTAAAACCCGTCGCGGCGGTGATTCGTGAGATTGTCCCGTCCGATCGTCCGCTCTATATCGTCGATTCCTATCCGCGTCCATCCCTGGCCTACTACGCCCAACGTCCAATCCGCGCGATCGCCCCAGAGGATCTTGTCGATCGGTGGCAATCCGAAACCAATCTCTGCATACTCGCTCCCGTTGCGGTCAATCTCACCCAACTGAATTCGGATTCCCAGTATCCCGGCACCATCATGACCAGTTATTCTGGCTGGTCGGTAGCCTGTCGAACCTAGACGCTAGCATTCGGCTGAATCACGAGACCTTTTACACGCACCTTGACCCTCACCCCCCAACCCTGCCACAGTAGTAGGATGAGAGAAAGTAGGCGAGGCGGTTGCGGGGTATGGCGATGATATCGGAACGCTTGAAGGAGCTGGACTCGTTTAAGCCACTACCGGTATCGGGACGATGCCCTGAGGAAAGTCCGGGCACCCGAAAGACCAAACCTGCTGGGTAACGCCCAGTGCGAGCGATCGTGAGGAGAGTGCCACAGAAAAATACCGCCGATGTCGTGATTCGGTTTCGTTTGACGAAATCGGTAAGGGTGCAAAGGTGCGGTAAGAGCGCACCAGCAGCATCGAGAGGTGCTGGCTCGGTAAACCCCGGTTGGGTGCAAGGTCGCGGAATCACGGTTGGTCTTTTACCGATTCCACTTTGGTGTACCGCTTGAGGCGTTCGGTAACGTACGTCCTAGATAGATAACTGCCCTG
>RDYZ01000154.1 GCA_004293855.1 Oscillatoriales cyanobacterium
CCGACTCAAACAGACGACTGGGTTGCGCTTCCTGCCGTTTTGTAAATGATGATGCGGTGGCGTGTGATCTAGAATGCAGTGCTTTCGATCGCGTCTCCTAGTCCGTGCGATCGAAGGGCTCAGGCACCGTGCCTTCGTGCAACAACCGAACTTATATTAGTCAGAGGATTTTTTTGTGGAAACGTCCGTGCCGCTCAGTGTCGAATCTGTACTCGATGTGCTCAAGCCTGTCGAAGATCCCGAGCTGCGTAAAAGCCTCGTTGCGCTCAATATGATTCGGAATGTGGCGATCGAGGCGGGAACCGTCTCATTTACGCTGGTTTTAACCACGCCCGCCTGTCCGCTCAAGGAATTGATCGTGGATGATTGCAAACGTGCGGTCAAAACCTTGGAGGGCGTAACGGATGTTCAGGTGGAAGTCACCGCAGAAACGCCGACGCAGGCTGCGATCCCCGATCGTCAGGGGATCGATGGGGTGAAAAACATTGTGGCCATTTCCAGTGGTAAAGGGGGCGTTGGGAAAAGTAGCGTAGCGGTGAATGTCGCAGTCGCTCTGGCACAAACCGGCGCGAAAGTTGGACTCCTGGATGCGGATATTTATGGACCCAACGGACCAAAGATGCTGGGTCTAGGCGATGCCAAGGTCATGGTTCAGGCGGGCGCTGATGGTAAAGAGGTGCTAGAACCGGCGTTTAACCACGGTGTCAAGTTGGTTTCGATGGCCTTTTTGATCGATCGTGACCAACCGGTGATCTGGCGCGGCCCGATGCTCAATGGGGTGATCCGTCAGTTTCTCTACCAGGTGAGCTGGGGCGAGTTGGACTACCTGATCGTCGATATGCCGCCGGGAACCGGTGATGCCCAACTGACCCTGGCCCAAGCTGTCCCGATGGCGGGTGTCGTGATCGTGACCACACCGCAAGAGGTGGCCTTGCTCGACTCCCGTAAGGGTTTGAAGATGTTTGAGCAGTTGGGGGTTCCGGTGCTGGGAATCATTGAAAATATGAGTTACTTCATCCCTCCGGATCTCCCCGATCGCCAGTACGATATTTTCGGGTCTGGTGGTGGCGCACGCACGGCCAAGGAACTGGACGTCGATCTCCTGGGCTGCATTCCGCTCGAAATTCCGCTACGGGAGGGGGGCGATTGTGGTGTCCCGATCGTGGTTGCCCAGCCTGAATCCGCCTCAGCCCAGGCTCTGAAAACAATTGCCGGTCAGATTGCGGCGAAGGTGTCCGTAGCAGCACTGCGGGATCGCGTCTAGCGTTGTCCCTCGAGTGATCCCGTCCGGCTCCGTTTGTCTCGGCTGCGTGTCGCAGTTCTTTGCATGACCAATCGACTTTCTAATTCGCGCTTCGCGACGATGTCATCCCGATCGTGGTTTGCCCCCTGGTCGGACATTGACGTTCCTCTCTTTTTGATTACGATCGCCCTGACCTTCATTTCGGGAATGGCGATCCAGAGCACCCAAAATGCTCAACCCTATATTGACTGGTGGCAGCACTGGGTGATGGGTGGCCTGAGCCTGATCGTTGCACTGATCATTGCCCGTTGGCGTTACGAAACGTTGATGCAATGGCGCTGGGTTGTTTATGGCCTGACGAATCTTTCGTTGCTGGCCGTTAAGTTTGTCGGGACGTCCGGTCTGGGGGCACAACGATGGATCTCGATCGGAGGCTTTCACATCCAGCCCTCAGAGTTTGCCAAGGTCGGGGCGATTGTTACGTTAGCTGCCATCCTAGAGGATCGCAATGCCTCAACCATGCAAGGGGTCGTGAAAGCCTTACTCATTATTGGCGTGCCCTGGGGTTTGGTCTTTCTACAGCCGGATTTGGGAACGTCGCTTGTGTTTGGTGCGATCGCACTCACGATGCTCTATTGGGCGAATGTCAATCCAGGTTGGTTGATTTTATTAGTATCCCCGTTAATCTCGGCGATTCTGTACAGCCTAACCTTGCCGATCTGGTTTATTTGGCTGCTGGCCATGACCGTTGTGGCCTGGTTGTCACTTCCCAATCGCTGGCTTAGTTCCATGGTGGCCTTGGCGATTAACTTGGTTTCGGGAAAACTCGGGTCAATTTTCTGGGGTTTACTAAAGGAATATCAAAAAGATCGGCTGATACTGTTTCTTGATCCAGACAAAGATCCATTGGGGGGAGGCTATCACCTGATTCAATCTCGCATCGCGATCGGATCAGGTGAAATGTGGGGGCGTGGTTTTGAGCAGGGAACCCAAACCCAAGGCGGTTTTATTCCTGAGCAGCATACGGACTTTATCTTTTCGGCGATCGGTGAAGAGTTTGGCTTTATCGGTTGTGTGGTGATTTTGCTGTTGTTTTGGGGGCTGTGCCTGCGGTTAACCGTGGTGGCACAAAATGCGAAGGATAATTTTGGGTCACTGATTGCGATTGGTGTCCTGGCGATGATTTTTTTCCAGGTCATGGTCAACATTTGTATGACGATCGGTCTGGCTCCGGTGACCGGAATTCCCTTACCGTGGATGAGTTACGGACGATCGGCCATGTTGACGAATTACATCGCGATCGGATTGGTGGGATCGATCGCCAATCACCGACAGCGACTCAAGTTCTAGGGGGGCAGCACGTCAATGGCTAGCACTGACCCGACCTGGATCGCACCTTCGCAAGTGGGTTGGGTCGTGCGTCAGGGCAAACGCATCCTCTCCTAGCCTCCACAGAACTCCTCCGGGAAACCTCGTACAATAAAGGACGCAGTTTCGAGCCAACCCCGCGTGTCGAGCCCCACATTTCTCCTGGTTGATGGTCATTCCCTGGCCTTTCGTTCCTACTACGCCTTTGCTAAAAATCGCGATGGTGGCCTGAAAAATTCCCAGGGTGTCCCCACCAGCATTTGCTTTGGCTTCCTGCGATCGCTCCTCGACACGATCGAAGCCCAAACCCCGGCAGCCGTCGCGATCGCCTTCGATACCGCCAAACCCACCTTTCGCCACGATGCCGACGACACCTACAAAGGCACGCGATCGGAAACGCCTGAAGACTTCATCCCGGATATACAAAATCTAGAACGGTTGTTGCAAGCCTTCGGGTTTACGATCGTCAAAGCGCCGGGTTACGAAGCGGACGACATCCTCGGTACGATCTCGAAACAGGCCGCAGATCAGGGCTACACCGCGAAAATCCTCAGCGGCGATCGCGATTTATTTCAGCTTGTGGGCGGGGCGCGATCGGTGTTGTATCTCAGTAGTGCCTACGGTAGCGGGCGAGCGGGATCGGCGGCGGAGTTCGATCGCGATCGGGTGGTGGAAAAGTTGGGCGTGCCGCCGGAGCAGGTGATCGACTTTAAAGCGCTGTGCGGCGACAGTTCCGATAATATTCCCGGCGTGAAAGGCATCGGCGAAAAAACCGCGATTAAGCTGCTGACGGACTATCCGAGCTTGGATGCGATCTACGCGGCGATCGACTCCGGCGATCCGAAGCTGAAAGGCGCGGTACGTAAAAAGCTGGAAGCCGATCGCGAGGCGGCCTACCATTCGCAGTTTTTGGCAAAAATCATCGAAGACGTACCGCTGGATATTCCGCTCGAAGCCTTTACGTTAAACGGTTTTGATGAAACCCAGGTCGCGCCGATCCTCACCGAACTCGAACTGAACTCGTTTCTCAACACCGTCGTTCGGCTTCAGGAAAAACTCGGGGGTGGTGGCGATCGGGGTGGTGATAGCCCAGCGACGGATTCAACTCCAGCGCTGACCGTATTTCCAAACAACGCCGATGGAGGCGACACCTGGTTTTTTAGCGCCGAAGACACCGCCACCGCGATCGCCAACGCGCCCCAAGCTGCCGAGATCACGCCCCAAATTATCGACACCCCGGCCAAACTTGCGACCCTGGTGGCGTTACTCCAGACGAAAACTGATCGCGATCGCCCCGTCGCCTGGGACACCGAAACCACCAGCCTCAAACCCTGGGATGCCTCCTTGGTGGGGATCGGCTGCTGCTGGGGCGAAGCGCCGGACGAGTTGGCCTATATTCCGATCGGTCACAGCGCCGAGGTTACGGGCAACAATCTCGACGTAGCCACGGCGCTGGAGGGGTTGCGTCCGATTTTAGAGTCGGCGGACTATCCCAAGACGCTGCAAAATGCGAAGTACGATCGGCTGATTTTTCGCTGTCAGGGCGTGACCCTGCGCGGTGTTGTGTTCGATACGATGCTGGCGAGCTACACGATCGACCCTGACACGACCCACAACCTCACTGACCTTTCGTTGCGCTATCTCGGTCTGACTGCCGAGAGCTACAAAGATCTCGTTCCCAAAGGTCAAACGATCGCTGATCTCGACGTGGCGATCGTTGCCAACTACTGCGGTACGGACGTTCACACCACCTTCCGGTTAGTGGCGGAACTCAAACGCGAGTTCGCCCAACGCCCCGACGCCGATCACGTGTTTCACGAGATCGAGCTACCCCTCGAACCGGTGTTAGCCGACATGGAATACACCGGCATTAGCATCGATCGTGACTACCTCGGCGACTTTTCGATCCAGCTTGGTGATCAGCTCGCCCAGCTTAAAACCAGCGCCTACGAAGCCGCCGGGGAAACCTTTAACCTCAATTCGCCCAAGCAACTGAGCGAGTTATTTTTTGAGAAACTGGGTCTCGACAAACGTAAAACCCGCAAAACCAAAACCGGCTACTCCACCAACGCTGCCGTGCTGGAAAAACTCCAGGGGGATCATCCGGTGGTCGATTCGATCGTCGAATACCGCACCCTCGCCAAGCTCAAATCCACCTACGTCGATGCCCTCCCGAGCCTGATCCAACCCCACACCGATCGCGTCCACACCGACTTTAACCAAGCCGTCACCGCCACCGGTCGCCTCTCCTCCTCGAATCCCAACTTACAAAATATCCCCATCCGCACCGAGTTTAGCCGTCAGATCCGCAAAGCCTTTTTGCCGCGATCGGGCTGGCAACTCGTCGCCGCCGACTACTCCCAAATCGAGCTACGCATCCTCGCCCACCTCAGCCAAGAACCCGTTCTTATTCAGGCGTACACCACCGGCCAGGATGTCCACACCCTCACAGCTCAGTTGCTCACGGATAAACCCAACCTCGCCGACATCACCACCGAAGAACGCCGCCTCGGGAAGATCATCAATTTCGGGGTGATTTATGGCATGGGAGCGCAGCGGTTTGCACGGGAGGCGGGTGTGAGTGTCAAGGAGGGTAAGGCATTTATCGATCGCTACAATGAACGCTACGCGAATGTGTTTCGCTATTTACAGGAGACGAAGCAGCGGGCGATCGCCAATGGTTATGTCGAGACGATCTGCGGGCGGCGGCGATATTTGCAGTTTGAGTCGAAACGGCTGCGATCGATGCAGGGTTGCGATCCGGGGTCGATCAATCTCAGTGAATTGAAGGGCTTAACGATGTACGATTCGCAACTGTTGCGGGCGGCGGCGAATGCGCCAATTCAGGGATCGAGCGCCGATATTATCAAGCTGGCGATGGTGAAGTTAGATCAAACCCTGGCGGATTATCAGGCGCAATTGTTGTTACAGGTTCACGATGAATTGATCCTGGAAGTGCCACCGGAGGAAGTAGCGACGATCGTGCCGTTGGTGAAGTCTACGATGGAGTCGGCGGTGGAGTTGAGTGTGCCACTGGTGGTGGAAGCGATCGCGGGGGCGAACTGGATGGAGGCGAAATAGCCGGAGCTTTCCACGCGGAAGATTCTCCCCCCTCGTTCCCAACTTCACAGACTTTGGTTTTGCTGTGGTGGTGGGTTCTGATGGTCGGCTTTATGCGGTTCAGTTATTTGGCAGTTGATTCAAGCGAGGATGCAGAGACCGAACATCACAGCCTGTGCTTTGAATCAAACTAAGAAATGGGCAGTACTGGATTCGAACCAGTGGCATCCTGCTTGTAAGGCAGGCGCTCTACCGCTGAGCTAACCGCCCACAGCGCTTAAGCACTATAGCACAGGCGATCGCGGTTGTCACGCTCCGATCAAAAAAAGGTCTCGTCGCACGTGACGAGGCCAACCATTAGCCAAGGTTTAGATCGCCACCAATGCCGCTGAACCGGTAATCGCTCCGGCAACACAATCACGCCCGAACAAAACCAGAGCGGCAACACCCGGATACAATGAACCCTGTGGTTCTCAGCCGTGTCCTAAATCTATGTCAACCTTGCCCGACTCCCCGTTTTCGCCTGAAGAAATTGCCTCTGAAGGCATCAAGCCCGACGAATATAACGAAATCGTCGATCGCCTCGGGCGTCATCCCAACAAAGCCGAGCTGGGGATGTTCGGCGTTATGTGGTCAGAACACTGCTGCTACAAAAATTCGCGGCCTTTACTCAGCCAATTTCCGACGACGGGCGATCGCGTCCTGGTCGGCCCTGGTGAAAATGCGGGTGTCGTAGACTTCGGCGACGGTATCCGCCTCGCATTTAAGATTGAGTCACCCCTCCGCGATCGAGCCGTTCCAGGGCGCAGCTACCGGTGTTGGCGGCATTTTGCGCGATATCTTCACCATGGGAGCCCGCCCGATCGCCGCGCTCAACTCCCTACGCTTCGGCCACCTCGAAGACGCCCGCAACCGCCGCATTTTTCAGGGCGTGGTTGATGGGATTTCGCATTATGGCAACTGTCTAACCGCTGATGAGCGCATCGTCTGGCGTGATGCCCAAGGTGCTGTTCAGTTTGAAGCGATCGGTGATTTTGTCGATCGCTGGCTACC
>RDYZ01000427.1 GCA_004293855.1 Oscillatoriales cyanobacterium
ATAACGCCAATTCCATTCTGTTGTTGCGAGGTCAAATGTTTGTCGCGCTTAAAGATTTGGGTGTAACCTAAAATGCCGTTGAGGGGTGTTCGCAATTCGTGGCTCATGTTAGCTAAAAATTCGCTTTTGGCGTGGCTGGCATCTCGGGCGGCGGCTTCGGCTTTTTGGCGTTCTTTAATTTCTTGGGAAAGTAGCGAGTTTTTTTGGTGTAATTCTTGGGTGCGTTCTTTTACTTTTGCTTCTAGGGTAAAGTTGTATTCTGCGAGTTGTTTGTTGGCAGTTTCTAAGTTTGTGTAAAGACGGGCATTTTCGAGGGCGATCGCAGCTTGGGACGAAAGCAGCTTCAATACTTCCAAGCGATCGCCTGTAAAAGCGCCGGTTGTCAAATTGTTTTCCAAATACAGGATCGCGGTTAATTTGCCTTGATAGACGATCGCCGCGCATAACACCGATTTTGGCTGGCGATCGACGATGTAGGGGTCATTGTGGAAAATAGCGTCGCTGCTGGCGTCATTCAACACGACATCTTGCTGAGTGCGATCGACAAAATTGATTAGCGATCGCGGATACGCACAATCCAAGCCCGCGCCCGAGAGCACCCGCACATCGCCGCCAACCTCTCCCGCAGCTTCAATGACAAATTCACCATTTTTGGGTGCAATCAAAAACCCAGTTTGGGCCCCCGCATTTTCCAACAAAATCCGCATCAATTTGTCCAGCAAAGCATCGAGGACAATTTCGCCGGAGATAGCCAGAGATGCTTTCATGACGGTAGCGAAATCCAAAGCTTTGTGAGTACCGGTAACGGTTGCAGAAGTTACAGTCACAGTCGGGCGATCGCTAATTGTGAGACTATCACTTTCCGGCATCCGTACAATCAACTGCGGATAGCGTTCCTCCAAATCTGCAACTTTAGCATTCGCACCCCAACGGATGTAACCGTAGTAAGCATCCGTCATGTAAACCTTAGCCACCTTCTGGCGCCCCACAAACAGGTAAAACTCAGCAGCTAATTCATTCGCCAAAGCCTCTTCCTGAATGTATCCCTGTTCGCGGGAATGTTGGATTGCGCGATCGTAAAATGCGATCGCCCGGTCTTTTTCTCCCAACACCCGCGCTTTCTCAGCCTCAACCAACTCATATTTGTGCTGGTAATTCATTGGTGCGTGGTGTGTCCATTTCTGCATTTTTTCTTGATTCGCTGCTACCTGCATCAAGTATTTTGCTTGTTCTGCGCTGTTTGCAGTTGGATACACAGCAAGCAGTGCTAACGAATAATAAAAATTGTGCGTACCGATCATCATGAAGCCAATTGCTGCTGAGGCATATTCGGCTGCCAAAGATGCGTCAGCAACTGCTTTGTCGGGCTGTTTAAATAAGTAATTTAACAGCAATTTAGCGAGATAAACACTAAAAAGAGACATATAATTGTTAGCCTGTTGCAGCCGAGGCAAAATTTCTGCTTCATTAAACCTTCCACCTATTAATTGAGATTTGTTTGCGGATATTCCTCGCAAG
>RDYZ01000155.1 GCA_004293855.1 Oscillatoriales cyanobacterium
CAAACGTTCCAGGAATAAACTATCGGGCAGTTCGATCAGCAGGCGAACCGGGTTAGCTGGGAAAAATCCATAACGCCAATAGCCATACACCTGAGACAGAATTAGGGTGACGATCGACACTTCGAGCAAGCGCTTCCAGGGAATTCTGGGCGGATGCAGATCGGCGATAAAATCCTCGATTACCTCGCTCCACGCTTCCAGCCTGGAGCGAGGCGATCGAGTGAAGCGCGACGATCGTAACCGCGAATTTGTCCGAAAGCTCGACCCCGTCGTCCGGGGAGGATGATGCCGCGTCGTGCCGCCCGCCTGTCGTGCCTCGGGGCGTTCCCAAGCGCTACCCGGCGGCGTCGAATCATCCAGAGCCTGAAAAATGACACGGCCATGCTGGGGTCGATTGCCGGGAAAGGGAGCCATCATGTAGTCGATGACATTGGCAAAATGCTCCGGAATCTGGGGCGCTTCCTCATGCCACAGTAATTTGCCATTGCGGGGATTTTCGGGAAAAGCCGTGGGTTTTTTCCCCGTCATTAAAAATACGAAGGTGCGGCCCAGGGCGTAAAAGTCCGATTGGGGTACGGCTTTACCGTTGATCTGCTCCGGCGGGGTGTAACCTGCGGAAATAATTTCCGTCACGTTTTGGCCGCCACCGACCTTATTGATATAGGTTCCGGTCACTTCGCGGGCCGTCCCAAAGTCAATGAGCGCCAGTTGTCCATTGGGACGGCGCATGATGTTGTGAGGTTTGATATCCCGGTGGAAATAGTGCAGTTGGTGGACGCGATCGAGAATATCCACCAACTGCTCCAGCCAGTTACGAGCGAGGTCGGCATCAATGGGTTTTCGCTCCCGCTGCTCCAGCCACTCCACAAGATTTAGCCCCTCAATTTTTTCCATGACGAGGCAATGGAGGGGGGTTTTACTGCCGTGCGCCCAGTAGACGAAATACCCATCCTCTTCCACGTGCGGAATCCCCGGATGGTTGAGACGGCACAGCACTTTTGCTTCTTGTTTAAAGAGTTCTACCGCCTTTGGATGGTTGCGATAGAGCACCTTCACGACGACCCGCACTTCACCCTTTTCAGCATCCTTGGCCTCAAAGGTTTTGCCAAAACCGCCACTGCCCAGTAAACGCTCAACGCGGTAGCGATCGTGCAAGACGAGTTTAGAACTGCAATGGGGGCAAATCAGGTCGCGGGTATCGTCCGGAATTTCGTCCGGGCTCGGACACTTGGGGTTAATGCAATAACTCACGGACAAAAACCAATCCAGGCGGACAAGGTTAACGGACTATTGTGTTGACCGATGATCAAACGCAACGCCACGATTGCCATATTTTCTTCCTATCTCCAACTATACCCCGAAGCTTCCAGAGCGCTCTGTCAGTGTTCGCCCCTCAGGGCTTGACCTCTGGGAAATCGGGATGTTTGACCTGGGCGTTCTGGAAGACATCAGTGATGTATTGACACGCGGCGGTGGTGATGGTGGCTTGTAGGTCGGTATAGACCTTGGCAAAGGGGGGCTGACGTTCCGAAAACCCGAGTAAGTCGTGGGTGACTAGAATCTGGCCGTCACAGGCGGAGCCCGCACCAATGCCGATCGTCGGAATCGTGAGCTGTTGGGAAATGCGGCGGGCCAGATCCGCAGTGATATGTTCGAGGACAAGACAAAACACGCCCGCCTGTTCCAGGGCGATCGCCTCGGCTAAAATTTTGGCCTCGGCGGCGGGATCTTGGCCCTGCTGACGATAGCCGGTTTGGTGAATCGATTGGGGGGTGAGCCCCACGTGACCCATGACGGGGATACCAATTTCGACCAAGCGCTTCACGCTGTCGAGGAGCTGTGGATAGCCCCCTTCGAGTTTGACGGCAGCGGCTCCAGTTTCTTGCAAAATCCGTCCGGCGGAGGCGATCGCTTGGGCGCTATCAATTTGGTAGCTCAAAAAAGGCAGGTCTACCACCACCAAAGCTCGCTGCACTCCACGGCAAACGGCCTTAGCGTGGTGAATGATGTCGTCTAGGGTTAGAGGTAGGGTGGTTGCGTGACCCAGGGCCACCATCGCGAGGGAGTCTCCCACCAGGATGAGATCAATGCCAGCACCATCCAGCACGCGAGCAAAGGCGTAGTCTGTCGCCGTCAGGGCAACGATCGGGCGGTTCTCTTGTTTCCAGCGAGCCAGCGTACGGGGAGTAACAGCCATCGGGAAAGCGGGTGAAGGAGACGACATAACGAACCCTGATTGTAGATCGTGCATTGAACTCCTGCGGCGGTCTCGATCGGAATCCCCGGAATCCCCTAGAATCCTCAGGAATCCCCAGGAATGTCGAAGCGGTCTCGTAGCATAGAGATAGCTGCTTGTCTTCACACTCCTGAGATTGACGCCTTTATGTCTATGCCGGTTCGCTTTCTGCCTCGCTCGCTCCTTCAGCTTGCCAATCGCGCTTCGTTGCGAGCGGCTCTGAGCACGTCGTATTTGTTGCAAATGGCGATCGTGATTGGTCTGACGGCAGGCTTGGCATGGCGCACCATTGATCGCACGGGTCTCTACCTCACCCGACAACAGCAGGAGGCGATCACCCAACGGGTCAGCGATCGCCTTAAGGAGGATCAGCGGCAAGTTTTAGAGTTGAAGCAGTTGGCGAGCGATGCGATCGCGTTAAATCTCTGGTCCGGTGAGGGATCGCTTGAGCGCTGGCTGTGGCAACAAATGCGGGCTCAGGGGGCGACGGCGATCGGCTTGCGAAATCCCCAGGGGCGGAGCTTGGCTATCCTACGCCAAGCCGATGGCACACTGATCAGCTTGGAGCGGCTCGAGACGGGTCGTCCCCCCGTGGCCTACCGTTTGGATGACAATGGCGAACGCCTAGATACGCTTGTCCTGGAAGACATCAAGCAATTAACCCTCTATGGGGCTCTCTTTGAAACGTCGGAAAAGACGGATTTACCGATCGTCCAGTTTCCGTTACTCAACCCGAATGTCAAGGATCTCAACCGTCGCCCCAGTCTGTTGGCGATCGCCGTTCCCACCGCCGCGATCGATGATCTGCTGTATCAGCTCTATCTCGGCCAACATGGGTTAGTCGCCGTCGTCGATCGCTATGGGCAACCGCTGGCAAGTTCCGCCGATCGGCTCAAGACCTCCACCGAGGCGGGATCATCCCGTGATGCTTTAGCGGTTGATCCGAATAACGTGATCCTGCTGGAGCGGATCATGATGCCCCTGCGGGATCTGGACGGAACCCTCAGCGCTGTGGATCAGCCCCAACAGCAAACGGTGAAGCTCAATGGCCGACGCTATCAGGTGGCCGTCTCACCGGTGGAACTTCAGCCCGATCGCACCCTCTGGATTGTCAGTGCGATCGTCGATCGAGACTTTGGCTCGGTGGGACATCGGGATGCGATTGGCTTCGTGGCGATTAGTGCGTTGGCGGCGCTGGTGGTCGGTGGTGTGAATTTACTCAAGGTTCGGACGACGATTCGGGCGATCGCCCGTTTGCAAGGAGCGATCGAGGCTCTGGGTCAACAACGCTGGGGATCAACCCGCCTAACCCAACAGCCGCCTGAATTTCGCCCGGTGAGCGCCAGCGTGGCACAAGCGGCTCAGGTGTTACAGGCCACGATTACGGAACTCAAGGATCACAATACCCACCTGCAAGCCTCCGATCGGTTTAAAACGATGCTGTTTGATGATTCGATCCAAAAGCTGTCGCCCTCATTACAGGCGATCGTCTCGGGCGCTGAAACCGACTGTCGCTTGCTCACCAAAACCGCACGCCAAACCCTGAGCTTACTGGCCAATGCGGTGGAACTCAGCCAATTGCAAGCCGATCGCCTGGATTTGACCTTGCAACCCGTTGGGCTGACCGCCTGTTTAGAACGGGCGATCGCGCAACATCAGACGGAAATCGAAGCGCAGGAGATTCGGATCGAACGTCACGATGATCTCACCACCGTCTGGGTGTGTGTTAACCCCCAACGCCTGGAGTGGGTGTTGCATGAACTGATCGAAAATGCCCTGCAATTTAGCCACCACGGCAGCACGATCGTCATTGCCACCACGATCGCCGTGTCCGCCATTCGCTCCACCTATCACGATCTCCCCGAAGTGAGCATTAGTATTACCGACTTCGGTACGGGCATTGATCCCAGTGAACACCACAAACTATTCCAACCCTTCGCACGCATGACCCGCCATCATCCCGAGCGGTGCGGTTATGGTCTCGGTTTGGCGATCGCCCATCAAATTATCAGTTTGATGGGTGGACGGCTCGAACTCGAAAGCTCAGGAATCGACTGTGGCACCACGGCACGGGTCACGTTACCTGTGGCGTCCCCCAGTGGGTTAAGCCAAGCCGCCGACTGGGACGCAACCACCGACTTGCCCTTAATGTTGAACGATGGGGAAAGCACAACGGCGATCTAGGGGGATTGCGTCGGATTGAGGGCGATCGCCGTTGACCCGTTCGATCGCGTTCAGATCCCAAGCTGAGGGGAATACCCATTAACAAATACGCGGCAGTTGTTCCCCGCTGAGTAAATCGATCGGCCGCTCAATGCCCAAGGCGGTTCGCGCCACCACACCCGCCGTGCCCGCCGCCGTCACCCGACCGATCGCCACCGCTCCCGCCCCGGTGTCAAACTGGCGCAGAATCGCCAGGGTGCGATCCACCTCGGTCTCGGGGACAAACAGCACAAACCGACCTTCATTCGCCACGTACAGCGGATCAAACCCCAGAATTTCACAGGCTCCGGCCACATCTTCCCGAATGGGAATCACCGGTTCATCAATCGTAATGGTGACCCGCGCGGCGGTGGCCGTTTCGTGCAGCGATGCCACCAGTCCGCCCCGTGTCAGGTCGCGCATCATGTGAGGCGTGATGCCTTGATCTAGGAGGGCTAACACCAGTTCCGCCAGAGGAGCGGTATCACTTTCGATCGGGCTTTCAAATTCCAAGGCATCACGGGCGAGCATCACCGCGAGTCCATGCCGTCCCAGATCGCCATTAATAATCGCCACATCCCCCACCTGCACCTGTTCCGGTGCGATCGGTGTTCGTGTTTCCACCCGACCAACCCCAGCGGTGTTGATAAACAGGCCGTCACCTTTGCCACGATCGACCACCTTCGTGTCACCCGTGACGATCGTCACCTGCGCCCGTTCCGCCGCCCGTGCCATGGACTGTACCACCCGCCACAGCGTTTCCATCGGCAGTCCCTCTTCGAGAATGAACCCGACACTCAGATACAGCGGTCTTGCCCCGGCCATTGCCAGATCATTGACGGTTCCATTCACGGCCAATTCACCAATGTCACCACCGGGGAAAAATAAGGGATTCACAACGTAGGAATCGGTGGTAAAGGCCAGACGATCGCCACCGAGGGGCAACACGGCGGCGTCGTGGTTGGCAACGGAGGTAAAAGCGGCACGGAAGAGGCGATCGATCAGGTTTTGCATGAGGCGTCCACCGCCACCATGAGCGAGGAGGACGTAGGGATAATCGTGGAGTGGCAGCGGGCAGTTGAGATCCATGACGGGTGATTTGTGGGAGAAGGTTACATCAACGAAGGGTAACGCAGGTACTCAATTTGCAGTGGCCGACAAGTACGTCATGATTTAAGTCATAAGGCTTACCGTTTACTGACTCGTGTAAACCAGGTGTCTAGGGCAATTTCGATCAATAAATCAAGAGAATTGGCGCGATCTGGATTCTTGATTATCTTTGCGTAAACCTCTTCAACCAATAACCGATCCCAAGATCTACCTTGCATAAAATAGTCAACAAAATCCTTTGGAGACTTTTCATTCAATTCTCGACTCCATTTACCTCCCCTAAAGTTTTTTACTGCATACCCTCTAATTGAATGTTGATGGAACTGTTGTACCGTTAAAAGGTCTGGTGAAGTTATTTTCATACGGCTGATTGCTCTTGAGCCAGATAGTCGAATGTTTGGGAGCCAAAGGAATATATACGGTTCGTTAGCTGTGTTTATTTTCAATTCAGCACATCGATTAGACTTTCCATTTCCATAGACAACGGCAGAGGCTTCAATAAACTCTTGAATACGATCATCAAAGGTAAGAATCATTTTACGGATTTCAAATATTCTAGATTGATGATTTGTGCTCAATTTGCTAATTCTTTTGCTGAGCTTGGGCGGCGGAGAGAAGACATCATTGTTATCATTAACGGTTTTTAATTGATCATGGCTAATAAATTCTAATGAATCTGTAAATTGAGATAGTGAGTCTTTATTGGTAAAGTGGCAGAAGAATTTTTCTTGTTTGAGAAGTTCAAAGTGGATTAGTTCAAAGCGCAAGGTCGAATAAAGCCGATCGGTTAAACTATGCCGATGAAACGATGGCGCGATCGCCACCAGACGAATCGGCAGCGAATAATCCACCACGTCCGCAAATGGCCTCGCAGCGAATAATCCACCACGTCCGCAAATGGCCTCGCCTCAATTAGCGCATGAAAATAGCGCGTTAACTGCTGAACGATATACTTATCCTCCTCATTCTTTAGCTCCACAACCACCAGCGCTCCATCCCGATCCACCGCTACCAAATCACAAAACTGCCCATCGATCGCTAACTGTCGCGCCAACCAGCGCCAACCAAAAATCGTCTCGCCCCGTAACCACAAAAATTCTTCCAAATCTGACTCCGACTGAAACCACCAGCGATCGCCCGATCGCTGTAGCCTTACTGTTTCTAACTCCGTCATCGTTCGTCTTCCAGCAAACCATACAGAATACACTGTAGCAAAAGCTAGCTGTATTTAGTGATGGGGTGTATTAGACGAATGATCATCTACAGGAAGACAGAAATCTCAGAGTTTCAACATCATCCGAGAACACCAACACTGCATTCATTTCTATCGTTCCTACACTCCGCATGGGAACGATAACGATAAAATGATAAAAAACTTAGCTAATTCGTTCACTTATCCTAGAAACTGATAGGTTTAAACACCCCAAAATAAAGCATGAAACGTAAACAATTTCTCCAAACGGCGATCGCAAGTACCATCGCAGGCGTAGGCGTTGCCGCCTGCCGCACCCCATCCAGCGAGACAACCACAAGCCAAGCTTTACCAACAATTAATTGGCAAATGGCGACCAGTTGGCCGACTTCCCTCGATACCATTTTTGGTGGAGCGCAAACCCTCGCCGATCGCGTGGCCGCCTTAACCGACGGCAAATTCACAATTACGCCACGAGCCGCAGGCGAACTTGCACCACCTCTAGAAGTGATGAATGTGGTATCTCAAGGCGCGATTCCCTGCGGTCACTCAGCGGGGTATTACTATGTGGGAAAAAGCCCCGCGACAGCCTTTGGTACAGCCCTACCCTTTGGCCTCAATGCACAACAACAAAATGCCTGGTTGTATGAGGCTGGTGGCCTAGAACTGCTTCAGGACTTGTATTCCCGTAAATTTGGCGTGATTCAATTTCCGTGCGGTAATACAGGTGTACAAATGGGCGGCTGGTTTCGTAAAGAAATCTCGACCCTCGCGGATTTGCAGGGCTTAAAAATGCGAATTCCGGGGCTGGGAGGGCAGGTCATGGGTAAGTTAGGTGTGACCGTGCAAAACTTACCGGGCGGCGAGATTTTCCAAGCTTTACAAACCGGGGCGATCGATGCCGCAGAGTGGGTTGGCCCCTACGATGATGAAAAATTAGGGTTACACAAAATCGCTGAATTTTATTACTATCCAGGCTGGTGGGAACCAGGCCCAACCCTAGAGCTACAAATCAATCTTCAAGCATGGGAAAAACTACCGATCGCCTATCAAGAGGTCATTAAAACCGCAGCCTATGAAGCCAACACGACCATGCTTGCTCGTTATGATGCTCGCAATAATGAAGCCCTAGAACGCTTAATTAAAGCCGGTGTCAAGTTACGTCCCTACAGCGAAGAAATTCTCGCCGCAGCGGAAAAATCCTCCTTTGAACTATTTGATGAATTTTCAGCAAAGGATGCTGACTTCAAAGCTATTTTTACAGTTTGGAAAGAGTTTCGCGATCGTATTTATACCTGGAATAATATTAACGAAAGCAGTTTTACTCGCCATAGCTATGCAAAGCTGAAAGCATAATATCACCCGAGATTAAGCCCGCACATAACACAGGGTATAAAACAGACTCGTGACACAGACTTACCACGCAGGGGAAGCCGCTAGCTCCACCAACCAGCTAACCGTTTGCGGAAATAGCATCACCACAAACAACATCACCACCTGGAGCACCATAAACGGTACAGCACCTTTATGAATATCGATCGTACTGATCTCCTTGGGGGCAACGCTTTGTAGATAGAACAGCGAAAAGCCAACGGGTGGTGAAATAAAGGCCGTTTGTAAATTAATAGCCATCACCACCCCAAACCAAACCATATCAATCCCCAACTGTTGCGCCGCCGGAACCAAAAGGGGCATTGCAATAAAACAAATTTCAATAAATTCCAGAAAAACACCTAATAGAAAAATCAAAATATTGCTAACAATTAGGAATGCAATTTTTCCACCCGGCAGGTTAACCAACAACCCTGTAATCAGCGTTTTGCCACCCAGAGCGTCAAACACCAAACCGAAGAATGCGGAGCAGAACAAAATACTAATTACGACGGTGGTGACCACTGCCGTGGCATGACTCGCCGATTTAATGAGTGTCCAATTCAAGCGTCGATTCAAGGCCGCCAAGCCACAAGCACCCACCGCACCAACGGCTCCGGCTTCCGTCGGTGTTGCCAAGCCAAAGAAGATACTACCCAGTACTACTGCAATTAATAAAAAGGGTGGAATGACGGCTTTAATCACCTTCCGAATTAATGCAGCTTGACCAATTTGTCGAGCCTCTAAGGGTAAGGCCGGGGCAACCTTTGGCTTGAAAAATGCAATGACTAAAACGTAAATTGCATAGGATGCAGATAACATTAAGCCAGGAATTAATGCCCCTAAAAAGAGATCACCAACAGAAACCCCCAACTGATCACTTAAGACGAGAAGCACCAAACTGGGGGGAATTAATTGCGCCAATGTTCCCGATGCCACAATCACCCCAGCCGCGAGTCGCTGATCGTAGCCGTAACGCAACATGACGGGTAATGAGATCATACCCATAATGATGACGGTGGCGGCGACGACCCCTGTGGTTGCGGCTAATAGTGTGCCGACAATTACCACGGCTAGGGCGACACCACCGCGCAGTGAGCCGAGAACAATACCGATCGTTTCGAGTAAATCTTCGGCCAATCCTGACTTTTCTAAAATAGCCCCTAGAAAAACAAAAAAGGGAATTGCGAGTAATGTGAGGTTTGACATTGTACCAAACCAGTTATTAGGAAGCAGCAAGAGCCGACTGGGGTCAAAGGCTCCCACAAACCATCCGACAACCATCCGACTAAACCGAATACAATTCCAGTACCCGCAAAGGAAAAAGCCACAGGATAGCCGCTCATGAGGATTAGAAAAAATCCCACGAACATGACGATCGCTAACCATTCAAATCCCATAGATCTATCTCTATTATTAGCTAAATTTAAATCGGACTGATTTCGAGTCGATTTGAACAACTTAATCAATTTGAGAAATCACAAGGTCACTCTAAACTGATAAGACGATTTTTATTACGGTACTGAACAACTGAAATTTTATCTCAATATATTTCAAGTGTATTCAATTAAAAATTCATTCAATTACTCAATGGGTAAGTGTTCCTCATCTTGATGAATTGCTTGAGAAACTTGAGTATAGCCTTTGAAAATGGCTAAATATTTGATGGCTTGGGAAATTGCCTGTGTCAGT
>RDYZ01000430.1 GCA_004293855.1 Oscillatoriales cyanobacterium
ACGGCAAACCCACCATGCCCGGAAAAGGCAAAGCCATCCAACGCCCCTACACCCCCACCGAACGCGAAACCCTCGGCTCAGAGCGGATCGCCCGCCTCGGCGAACACACCTACGATATTTACCTGAACGATCGCGCCTACTGGTGCAACATTCCCGATCGCGTTTGGCACTACACCCTCGGCGGCTATCAAGTCATCAAAAAATGGCTCAGTTATCGCGCTGAAAAAATTATCGATCGTCCCCTTAAACAAGACGAATTAATTCACGTCATCCACACCGCCCGCCGCCTCGCCGCCATTCTTCTCCTCGAACCCGACCTTGACGCCAACTATCACACCATCAAAACCAACCTCATTGAACCGTAGACCACAATAGCCAATAACACCCACCCAAACACAATCGATCGACCCTCACCCATGAACACCCCCCAAACAACCATTCTCACCGCCGAAACCATCCTCCAAACCCTCCGTCAACACCTTCCCCAACTCCAACAAAAATACAAAATCAAAAAACTCGGCCTCTTCGGTTCCTACAGCCGCAACCAAGCCACCGAAAACAGCGACATTGACCTACTCATTCAACTCGATCCTGACATCACCTTCGGACTCATCACCTTTTGCCATATCGAAAACACCCTAAGCGAAACCCTTGGCAAAAACGTCGATCTCGTCATCGAAGATGACCTCAAACCTAGCCTTAGACAAAACATCCTAAACGACGTGATTTACCTATGACCCACCGCCAGATCGCCGACTTCCTCAACGATATGATCGACGCGATCGACCTCACCCAAGACTTTACATCTGGCCTCACCTTCAACACCTTTGAAGATGACCAAAAAACTATTTTTGCTGTTAGTCGCGCAGTTGAAATCATCGGTGAAGCCGCCAAGCAAATCCCCAGAGAACTCCGTGAACAATACTCTCATATCCCTTGGAAAGATATTGCACGAATGAGAGATAAAATGATTCACCATTACTTCGGTGTAAACCTAAAAATCCTCTGGAACACCGTCAATAACGATCTTCCCCTGCTCAAACCGCAACTGCTCAAAATGCTCAAGAACTTACCAGAATCAAGACCATGAGCAACACCCAAAACCAACCACTCACCGCCGAAACTGTCCTCCACACCCTCCGTCAACATCCCGAACTCTTCACTGAATACGACATTAAAACCCTCGCCCTGTTTGGCTCCACCGCTCGTAACCAAGCCAGAGAAGACAGCGACCTCGACTTTGTGGTCGAATTCGACAATACACCAACATTTAGAGGCTATATGGGACTAAAATTTTATCTAGAAGACCTATTTAATAGACCCATCGATCTCGTTATCAAGAAATCGATCAAACCCATCATTCGCGAACATATCCTAAACGAGTTAATCGATGTGCAGAAGCCTGAAACTATATCTCAATGATATTTTAAAAAGTATCGAAAAAATCCAGAAAACAACAAAAAATACGAATAGAGATTACTTCATCGAACATGAAATATTGCTCGATGGAATT
>RDYZ01000156.1 GCA_004293855.1 Oscillatoriales cyanobacterium
TGTGCTCAGCACTAGGGTTTTGTATCCCAATTCGGCGCATCGCAGCCCTGTAGCAGCGGCTACGGAGGTTTTCCCGACGCCGCCTTTTCCGGTCATTAAGATTAAGCGCATTGATTTTTGAGCTCGCCTGCAAGTTCTGTTTACTTTTTTATTGTAACGGAATGTAACTTTATGAGACTGAGGCTACAAAATATCAGTCTGTGGGGTACTGGTGGGGCGTCGGCTGGGGTGGCTGGGGTGTCGCTTAAAGGCTTGAAATATGATAGGGGGCGATGATAAATCTTGTGAAGGGCGATCGCGCTTAACATCAAATGCTGTATTAGTATTGTTTGCGATACCATTTTTCAAAACAAATACCAAAGTATTAGTAGGGTGCGTCGCGTGGGAAAAATCCCTAAGAAAAGATCGAAAATCTAATGGCGACGCACCTTGTCCCATTTGTGGGAGTCGTGCCACACAAAATTTATTGAGCATATTTAAATAGATGGTTGTGTTCCCACCCGATGTGTTCGGTGCGTCGCTATCAGATTGTCGGTTAAGTTTAGGGATTTTTCGTGCGCGACGCACCCTACAGATAATGTTGCTGATTCTTTCTTTGTGTAAAAGGCCGGAAAGCCTGTTATTGAAAATTGAGAATTCTTAAGAGATTCCTAAAGATTGAATCAATAATTTACTGTAGGGTGCGGATGGTTGTACCTTCGCCAGCGAACCAAAAATCTCTTTTCCGCCGAAGATAACTAATGTCTTTTGTTTAGAGCGAGGTTCTTGCCTCAACACTTGTGAATGAACGGACAGAATGCTATCTGAATCAAAATGATAGAAGCAGTCCAGGTCGCCGAAAAGCCCTTCTTCAATATCATTTATATCAGGGTAAACTTCTTGAGAAAGACGCGGCTCGTGACCGATTAAAATCAGTTCATCTGATGTTTCCATTTTGTCTATATCGATTATGTACATTCTGCTTCGATCTGTGTCTATTAGAACGCGATCGTCTGATAGGTAGCACATAGAGTATCTAAACCAATCATCCGAATCAGGACAAGGGCATTCGCATATTCCCAGTAGATTGCAGTCAGGAAAACTGAACCGACTGAGTTTACTCCCAGTATTATCAAGTACCAAAAATTCGCTAGCTCCGGGGTGAAATTCTGGAGGAGTTGTGTCAGCCAGACACGCAACCTCCACAGCATGAATTTTGATACCGTCATCATAAAGCCAGTAGACTTGCTGTCCGTGTTGACCTGCGGCAGCCCAAAGGGCTAAAATTTGATTTTCTGGGTGTGGGTGAAACGAGAAGGAACTGCCCCCAAAAGGGTCTTTGAGCAAAAGTTGTCGTTGAATTTGCCACGAATTGGTATCGCGAATTTGAATCTCGACTGCCTCGCCTTCAATTAATTTCATGCACCAAAAACGCAACCCGTCTGCATCAAACCAGCAATCCTGAAATCCATTCTTGTTGTGCAAATGTGAATACTTAACAGGAGGGTTAGGTAGCTGTTGTTCGTACAATAGCTGGTTTTTTGCTGTCAAAATTGCTAAATGATTGCCATTTGCCATAATTGCTGCTAGTCGATCGCCTTTGGGAGTGATCGCTAAACAGCTAATTTCGTCGGGAAGCTGGTATTCGTATTTTGGGGAAAAGTTGCGATCGAGTAAAGTGACTTTTTGGCGATCGGCGCTGACTATCGTCGCCCACTGGGAATTAATGGGTTGATTTATGTATGAGAATGACCAGTCTATTTGTCTTTCGTATTTTGGGGAAATCAGCATAAAGATATTTCGAGAATTTTAAGTCGGCATAATGTCGTCAAGTTGCAATTGTAAATTGGGAAATAGATAAGAAGAAATCGGCTCTCCCAAGCGATATTGTTGCTGCTGGTAAACTCCATCAACCAATTGGCAGACTGTGAAAGTAGGTTGCTTGGGAGAGCCGATAAATTGCAAACCCCCCAAGCCTCGAAAGTCCACAATCCAATATTCTGCAATCTTCAAAAAAGCGTATTCTTCCACTTTTCTGGCATAATCATCTTGCCAATTAGTGCTGACCACTTCGGCAACAAGCTTAATTGTACTATCTTTACAAATCACTGGTTCTTTTTGCCAAAGGGGTTCACTACCAAGTTCTGCTTTATCTAAAACAACTACATCAGGACGCAGTGCTGTGGCCTCAGCGTATAGCGGTTTTATTAAACAAGTTTTTGGAACCAACCAATTGAATCGATCGCGAAAAATTTCTACGTAAATTCTACCAGCAATACTACCTGCAACCGCTTCGTGAGGACCAGTAGGTTCCATGTCTCTGAGTTCTCCATCAATGAGTTCATATCGTGTATTATCCCCATATAGGGCAATAAACTCCTCAAAGCTAAGTAGTTTGGATGGGGTGTATGTCATAGGTTCTTTCTTAATGAGATGTAGCTTAATTAAAAGTTTTGCGTGCGGGTAGGGAGTAGAGTTCTGCTAAGTTTATTATACTCGCTCGATTCTAAGTTTATTAGACATCTCCAAAAAACCTTATCAAGAACAGGCAGGATGCCTGTTACACATTAATTATTGGAGATGTCTATTATACTCGCTCGATTCCATGACCGTCTATGAGGCAGGGGTTTAAACCCCTGCCGGACTGCGGTAAAGCGCGTATTTGCTGGCACTAAATTATCATCAATTCGTAGTTTTCTCCCCCGCCTTCTGCACGGGAACAGCAACCGCTTGCGGTTTCTTCTTCGCCCCAAACATCCCGAAGAAGTCGTGCAGCAAAATATAAAAACACGGAATAATAAACAGCGTCAGCAGCGTCGCCAGCGACAAACCAGAAAATACGACAACTCCCAAAGGTTGCAGAAACTCCGAACCTTCTCCAATCCCCAAAGCGAGGGGGAATAAACCCAAAACTGTGGTAATAGTTGTCATCAAAATCGGACGCAAACGTTGAGGTGCCGCCCTGACAATTGCTGTCGCGCGATCGACCTTTTCGTCTTCCCGAATTTGGTTGGCTAATTCTACCATAATAATGCCGTTATTCACGATAATTCCTACGAGCAAAATTGCCCCGATCATCACCGTCGCCCCGATCGCAGTTTTGGTCACGTACAGCCCGAAAACACCCCCAGCCAACGCCAGCGGCACTGTCAGCAAAATCACCAGCGGATCGACTAGAGAATTGTACTGTACCGCCATCGCGACAAACACTAAAAAAGTCGCCAATCCGCCCAAAAGTTTCAGAGAAGTTTGCAATTGCTGGTTGGTTTCCGCAGCCGAACTCGGCACAATTGTAACTCCTGGCGGCAGCTTTATTTCTGATAAAACTGCATCGACTTGTTTGACAGCATCGCCCAAACTTGCACCGCGATTTAAGTTTCCCACAACTAAGAAAACTTGCCGCTGGTTGAGACGCTGAATTTCTCCCGGCGCTTGGCCGATCGCAATTTTTGCCACATCGCTCAAACGGACGATGCTATTATTGCCAGATAACGGAATTTGTCCGAGTTGGGCGATCGATTTGACAGAAGTGCGATCGAACTGCACGCGCACGTCTACCAAACGGTTTCCCCGCTGCACTTGAGTCGGAACAGAACCTTCAATTGCTGTTTGAACCGTCTCCCCAATGTCTCGGGCGCTGAGTCCGTACAAAGAAGCTCTTTCCCAGTCAGGACGGATTTGCACTTCCGACTGCGGCGCGTCTCCATCCGGCCGAAACCGCGCTAATTTTACCTTTTCATCCAATTCTTTTAATATCTTACGGCCTGCTTCTTGCAATGATTTTTCGGTTGGGCCCTGAAGTATGACATCAATTTCGCCACCCCTGACTGGGGAATTCGTTAACACTAAACCCCTGATTCCCTCTGGGACTAAGCGCAGGCGAGTGCCTTTTGGAACGTCTATTTTCCTTAATTCCTCAGTCATTCTTTCCGTAAAGGCGATCGTATTTGTGCCTTTTTTCAGCGTAATCGTGCTGCTTCCCCGGAGCAAATTCTCGATCGTATTGTTGCCGAACAGCAGCCCTCCGGCTGTGGTTAAAGTATACTCGGTTTCTGGCTGTGCGAGCAGCAGTTTATCGGCGGCTGCAACTACTTTTTGATTGGTGTCCAAGTTAGTACCGGGAGGAAACAAAGCAAATAATCGGGCTTGGCTGGTATTGATTCTTGGCAATATTTCCTGGGGAATTTGACTTGCCATCACCCAAGTTCCGCAGCCTAAAATTATAAAAGCCAGTGGAATGATAATTAAGCGCAAACCCAGCACTTTTGACAGCACCGCACCGTAAGCCCGCGTGCCGTTTTCAAAGCCGCGGTTGAAATGTTTTATCGGCCCGAATTGACTGACGCCGCTAGAATAAGACATTCCCATCAAGCGAGAAGTCAGCATCGGTACTACAGTTACAGCTACTAGCAAAGATGCTGCTACTGCAAAGCAAATTGTCAAAATTAATTCGCTAAATAGCAGGGAAAAGAAGCCGCCAATCAGCAAAAATGGCAGCACCGATACTAAGTTCGCCGCCGTGGAAGCAACCATTGCTGATTCTACTTCTTGACTTCGCATTACCGACTCTTCTATTGTGAGTTCTTTGCGATTTTTGATTTTGCCTTTTTTGAGGTCGGGGTTGCTGTTTAAACCGACTACAATATTTTCTAAAATAACTACGCTGGTGTCAATTGCCTGACCGATTCCCAAGGCTAAACCGCCCAAACTAAACAAGTTCAGCGACAAGCCGAACAGCCGCATTAAAATAATCGCAGCTAAAGTACACAGGGGAATAGTCAGAGAGATAATCAGCGTTTGTCTGAGGGAACCTAAAAAGAACAAAACGGCGATCGCAGCCAAGACGGCCCCGGAAATTCCCGCATTCGCTACATCGGCTAAGGAATTGCGGATAAAGCGGGATTCGTCTAAGGTAGTAACTACTTTCATATCTGCCGAAATCAAGCCCGCTTTCTGCATTTCTTTGAGGCGATTTTTTACGCCGTCTACAACAGTAATTGTGTTGGCGTCCGGCTGTTTCAAAATGCTGATTTTAACGGCGGGTTTTTGATTGAGAAAAACTTTGACTCGCTGTTCTTCTGTGCCGTCGTTGACTTTGGCAAAATCGCGCAGGTAAACTCGTTTTGGCGGGTTGGAACCGGATATTTGAAAGGAAAGGTTGTTGATTTCGGCGGCTGTTTTAAATCGACCGATTGTGCGAGTCAGCGGTTCGTTGGATTCTTGGCGCAGTCGGCCGCCGGAAGTGTCTAAATTGCGATCGCGCAAAGCACTGAAAACATCGTTAAGATTAACTCCTAAACTTTGCAGCCGGTTCAGGTCAATATTAACTTGAATTTCTTCTTGAACGCCGCCGGAAACGTCAACGGAAGCTACTCCGGGAATTACGTTAATTTCCCTGGCTAATTCGTCATCGGCGAATACTCGCAAATCTACGCCTTGGCGCGAGTCTGAAGTCAGCGCAAATTCGTAAACCGGCTGTTGGGAAGGGTCAAATTTAAATAGAGTGGGGGATGCAACGGTATCGGGAAGTCGGTTGCGAATGCGGTTGACGGAGGCTGTGGCGTCGTTGAGGGCTTGGTTGATATCTCCGCCGGGTTTGAAGAATAAATCGACGCTGACTTGTCCTTCGCGGGTGCGGGAAAACACTTGCGTGACTCCTTCTGTGGCGGAAAGTCCTTGTTCGAGGGGGCGGGTAATTTCGTCAACTGCGACTTCTGGGGAGACTCCCGGTGCGTCTAGGCGCACGCTGATGCGGGGATAGGTGATGGAGGGTAGCAAGTCAACGGGCAGTTGGGTGATGTAGAAAATGCCCACTACGACGATCGCCAATGTCAGCATTATAGTGCCGATGTGGCGGCGGATTGAGATGCTGCTAATGCTGAATCCGGGTTTGTCGGCTGTCATGCGATTTTAGATTAGAGATTTTAGATTAGACTATTGGGGATTATTCGATTTTAGATTGAAAAGTTTAGGGTCTCACTCAGCCTGCGAAGGCATGAATCGGGGGATTGCGACCAACTTCTTTTCGATCGCATTTTATTGTTGATTGGGAGCGATCGACTATTTACACTCCACTTTTTGCAATTATAATAAAATTCAATAAAATGTAAATAAAGTTTTTTTGAATATTCCTTTAGAGGTAGTCGCCCTCAACCGAAATTGACATAAGTTGCGATCGGCTGTTGAATTTCTGTAAGTTATCGCAAATAGGAACAGGCAAGATGCCTGTTCCACAAGAATGTTTATTGATTGTGGAACAAGCATCTTGCATTATCACAAATAGGGGAGCATCTCAGTTTTGCAAGAAGCATTTTTTATCGTAGTGCTGTCCCCGCACAGCAAAGCTTGTACAAGCTTTGCTGTGCGGGGACAGCAC
>RDYZ01000157.1 GCA_004293855.1 Oscillatoriales cyanobacterium
CACTTGCGTCTAGCCCCAGACCTTTGCCTGTGTAGGGCCTTACTGCTTCCAGTTCCTTGCTGTCATGAGTCAGATGCCTGCACCCCAACCCCCCTGCGGAACGGACTACGATCGCTGGTTTACCGCGATCGAAACCCTGGTGATGCATCATTCCCCCAGCGGCGTAGAAACCGAGATGGATTGCTGGTTGCTAGACGAGTTTGCGGCGCTTGGGCGAGAGGTGTGGCAGGATGAGGCGGGCAATGTCATCGCCAAAATTCCGGGGCGACAACCGGATCGGGCGATCGCCATTACCGCGCACAAAGACGAGATCGGTGCGATCGTCAAGCAAGTGGAACCGGACGGGCGGGTGATTTTGCGTAAACTGGGTGGCGCGTTTCCCTGGATCTATGGTGAAGGGGCGATCGACCTGATCGGCGATCGAGGCACGCTAACCGGTGTCCTCAGCTTCGGGTCGCGTCACGTGTCCCATGCGTCCCCCCAAAAAGCCCAGCAAACCGATCGCCCGGTCACCTGGGAGGATGCCTGGGTTGAAACCAAATGCAGTCTTGAGGAGCTCGCCGCGATCGGCATTCGTCCCGGCACACGCGCCGTCGTTGGCAAACACCGCAAAGCTCCCTTTCGTCTCAAGGACTGGATCGCGAGCTATACCCTCGATAACAAAGCCTCGGTTGCGATTCTCCTAGAGCTTGCTCGTACCGTTCACAACCCCGAAGTCACCGTGTATCTCGTCGCCTCGGCCAAAGAGGAAATCGGGGCGATCGGAGCGCTGTACTTCAGCAACCGCACCCGACTCGAAGCCCTGATCGCCCTTGAGATTTGCCCACTGTCGTCGGAATACGCGATCGAGGATGGAGACACACCGGTTCTGCTCGCCCAAGACGGTTACGGTGTCTACGATGAAGGACTAAATCAAGACTTGCGATCCACTGCCACCACGATCGGCTTACCGCTCCAGTTCGCTCTTCTCGATGGCTTCGGTAGTGATGCCTCGATCGCCATGAAATTCGGCCACGTCGCCCGCGCCGCCTGCCTCAGCTTTCCCACCCAAAACACCCACGGCTATGAGATCGCCCATCTTGGCGCGATCGCCCACTGCGCCGAGCTTCTCAGTGCCTACTGTCAAAGCTCAACCCACTTTGTTTAATTTTCCCGAAAAAAGTTTGGAAAAAGTATTGACACGCCTAAAAAACTTAGCTAACGTATTAAGGCGCTCGAAGGAAAGGCGCAAAAAAAACCAGGCCCCCATCGTCTAGAGGCCTAGGACACCTCCCTTTCACGGAGGCGACAGGGATTCGAATTCCCTTGGGGGTATTACTAAAACAGCCAATCAATGACTTGATCGGCTGTTTTGCTTCGGGCACGCTTGCAAGCGATGCCATCCAGAATTGACACACGGCCTAGCTCAGTGAATTTGGGAGCAGGATGCCTCTGGTGGGGTGGGAAACTTCAGAACGACGATCGCACCGCAAGGCCACTAAATGCAATCATTAGAGTCGATCAGAATCCCAAGTCGAATCGGGCTGAAACAACACCGTTCACCCTGTATCAGGAAGGAGATCGTTCCGTCTTTCGTGTCGAGGGATACAATATATAAGAGAGCCTAGTTCCGAATCTACGCTGGGCTTAGTGTTGTCAACGTCAAGAGTGCCGCAGTCAATCTGACTCCTCGGGGCAATCAGAGCATTGTTTGCTGCATCCAGTCATCCACTGTGACCTCATACCAACGCTTGAGAGAAAGGTTGGCCTTGTTGATACCCAGACAAAAAACAAGACATTCTGCCCATTCGTTTAGGAGGCAGCCATCGTCCTGTTCTTCGATCTGTTTCTTCCACTTCAAACTTCAGTCAGCCATCTGTTAGAGCAAAACGGGGGTTTGTTAGGAGTCTTGTGTTGCGGTGAGTCGGACGATCGCACAAGACCGCGTGATTAACCCAGACAGGGGTTCTCTCATCAACTGTGTGGCTTGGCAACGTTATGCCTGAAATCGCGATTAAAACAAAGCCGCTTTAGATCGACCATCCACGATACAAACGCATGGAAATCAAGACTTCAGTCCCACCGAGATCGCTGCAACACCTCCCTTGGATCGTACAAATTTCAATTGTTGCAGCCGCTTTGGGTGGAAGTCTGATGCTGTTTGGCCTGATGGAGCTCTGGGAGTTGGCCATTTTGCCGGAGTATCGCACGATCGCCCATCGCCTCACCCTGGGAACAGTTTGTCTCGTTTCGGCGTTCCTCACTTACCTGCTGAAGCCCCTCACCTTCCGACCGAAAGCATTACTACCCATTGCGCCGTCCTATGGGTTTGATACCTGGATTGTTCTCGACCGCGATGGGATATGTCGGATAGCATCCTCGTCGCTTTGGATTGGAGGAGCGCCGCCCTGTGTCATTGGTCAGGCTTTATTTCATCCGAGTGTGTGGCATGAACGGCCTCTGGTGAATTTACGCGATCAGCTCCTCCAGGCGATCGACACGGCCCTAACGGATGGGCGTAGCTCCGCCTGGGAACTGTGGGTGGCCGATACTGACCGCTGTTGCATGATTCATGTCACCCCCCACGATCGCGAGGGATGGGTTACGATCTGGACGCAGGAAAATAACTCCTGTAGCCATTTAATCCGCGATCGCTTTTTTGATGAAGCCTTAGATTTCTTTTGTGTGGCACGACCCAATGGACACTTTGTCCACCTCAATCCTCGCTGGCAACTGTTTGGGTATGAGCCGAACGAACTGATCCAACGTCCCTTTATTGAGTTTGTGCACCCGCTAGACCGTGAGCCTACCCTTCAGGCGTTTCAAAAGCTGCTATTGGGCAAAGATGTGGCCCAGTTTGTCAACCGCTATCGTAGGCGTGATGGTGAGTACCTTTGGTTGTCGTGGACGGCACGACGGGATGATCAGTCGGGTTTTGTGTATGCCGTCGCTCGGGATGTGACGGAATTTAAGGCCACTCAATTATCCCTAGAATCCACGCTGGGTGAGTACAGCCTCTTGGAGTCCGCCTTACAACTGAGTCCGGTTTCGGTCTTTTTTATCGATCGTACCGGGGAATGCACATTTTGCCAGGGCGAAGTCTTGCAGGCGGGGTCATCGGATGCGGTGATTGCTCGGGGTCGCAATATCTTCGCACCGCTTCGGCCTAAATCGAAAAGTGTCCAAGCCCTACAGCAGGTGCTGTTGGGAGAAGAGCAACGCTGGCTGGTGTTTTGGGGTGGGCGTTATCTGGAATATCATGCGCGTCCCTTTCGCCTCAATCCTGACGAAGTTTATGGTGCGGTGGGGGTTGTGCAAGACATTACCGATCAGCATCGGGCCAATCATCGCTTGCAATCCCAACTCATTCAGCAGGCGGCAGTGGCCCAGCTTGGGCGGGAAGCGTTGGGTTTCCCCAATCCAGAGGTACTGGCCCAACGGGCGATGGAGCTGTTGGCAGAGGTGTTGGATGTGGAATATGGCAGTCTGTTTGAGCTGTTGCCCAACGGTCAGACGTTGATCTTGCAAGCGGGGGTGGGGTGGCGATCGGGGTTGGTCGGTACGGCCTGTGTGGGCATTCGGAACGACTCGCTGATCGGCTACACCCTGGATCTCGATGAGCCGGTGGTGATTGAAGATTTTTTGGTGGAAACGCGCTTTAGTGGCCCGCCGATGCTCCACAACCATCGCATTGTCTCTGGGGTCAGCTTGATTGTCGGAGAGCATGACGCGCCGTTTGGTGTGTTGGGGATTTATTCGGTCAAACAGCGGACATTTTCCGAAAATGATCTGAACTTTGTGCAGGCAATTACGAATGTTCTAAGCGCGGCGTTTGCCCGTCACCGGGGGGATGAGTGGTTGCATTTAATGGAGCAGGCGATCGCCTCTACCAGTACAGGCATCGTGATTGCCGATACCCGGTTACCGGATAATCCCGTGACCTACGTCAATCCCGCCTTTGAAAAAATTACGGGCTACAGCGCAGCGGAAATCCTCGGCCATAATTGCCGGTTTTTACAAGGGGATACAACCCAAAGTGAGGCGTTGGCGGAATTGCGATCGGCCTTGCTGGAGGGGCGCGAGTGTAATGTTCTGCTCAAAAATTATCGGCGTGATGGGCAGGTCTTTTGGAACAACCTTTACATTGCCCCGATTCACGATACAAACCATACCCTCACACACTTCATTGGGGCGCAAAACGATATTACGGACTTGGTGAATACCGAAACAGCGCTGCGGGAAAGTGAGCGCCGTCTGGATAGCATTCTGTCGTCGGTGGAAGCGGTAATTTGGTCGATCGATGCCCAAAGTGGACGTACCCTCTACCTCAACCCAGCGGGTGAAGCGGTGTATGGACGCACCCTAGAGGAGTTCTATCGCGATTCAACCCTGTGGCTCGAGACCGTCCATCCTGAGGATCGGGGGCGCGTTTCGGTGGAGCGCGAGTTACTGCGACGATCGGAGCGGTTGGATTTGGAGTATCGCATTATTCGACCCTCGGGGGATGTGCGCTGGCTGTACAGTCGCTGTGCGCCGATTAAAAACGAACAGGGTACGATCATCCGCTTTGATTGTATCGATACCGATATCACCAAAATTAAGGAAGCCGAGGAGCAGCTACGCCACAATGCGTTTTATGACAAACTGACGAGCTTGCCGAATCGATCGCTGTTTATCGATCGCCTCAACCATACAATCCAGCGATCGAAACGGCGGGGTGGGTTCATGTTTGCCGTCCTGTTCCTGGATTTGGACGGGTTTAAGGTGGTCAACGATAGCCTGGGACATCTGGCGGGTGATTTATTACTGGTACAAATTGCTCGCCGCTTGGAGCAGTGCCTCCGTCCGAGCGATACGTTGGCTCGGTTGGGGGGGGATGAGTTTACGATTTTGCTAGAGGATATCTACCAACTTCAGGACGCGACCAAGGTGGTGAATCGGGTGCTGGCGGCGCTGCAAACCCCGTTTAGCATTTTTGATCGGGATGTATTTACCAATGTCAGCATTGGCATTGCCCTGGGGAGTGGCCGCCAGCTACCGGAAATTCTCTCCCACGGCAGTGAGTCGATCGGCTACTACAACCAGCCGTCGGACGTGCTGCGTGATGCGGATATTGCGATGTATCGGGCGAAAAAATCCGGGAAAGGTTGCTACTGTGTGTTCGATCGCGAGATGCACGCGGATGCCGTCGCCCGTTTACAGCTCGAAACCGACTTACGTTTGGCGATCGAGGCCGCCCAGCTTAAGGTGTTTTATCAGCCGATCGTGGCGTTGAGTAGTGGCAAAATTAGCGGGTTTGAGGCGTTGGTACGTTGGCAGCATCCCGATCGCGGCTTTATTTCGCCCGCTGAGTTTATCCCGATCGCCGAAGAGACCGGCGATATTATCAAAATTGGTGCCTGGGTCTTGGAACAAGCCTGTCAGCAACTGCAAGACTGGAAGGCGACATTTGGCGAATTTTTCGACCTGAGCACGATGACCGTAGCGGTTAATCTCTCGGCCAAACAGCTTGCCCAATCGGATCTCTTGGCCGATATCGATCGCATTTTGGCGACCACTCAGCTACCGGCGCGATCGCTCAAGTTGGAAATTACGGAAAGCGCGATCGTCGAAAATCCAGCGATGGCCGTGCGAACCTTGCAGGCGTTGCACGAGCGATCTATCACCCTCTGTATTGATGACTTTGGCACAGGCTATTCGTCCTTGAGCTATCTGCACCGATTCCCGATGGATATTTTGAAAATTGATCGATCGTTTGTGACGGACATCGACACCGGCGAGAAAAACCAGGAGATCGTCAATGCGATCGTGCAGCTCGCCCATCACCTCAACATGGAAACCATCGCCGAGGGCATCGAAACCGAAGCCGAACGCACCATCCTCGATCAATTTAACTGTGATTTTGGGCAGGGTTATTGGTTCTCGCGTCCGGTGGATGGGGCGGGTGCGACGGATCTTTTGCGTCAGCAGATCGGGGTGATGCCCCCAGGACAGCTTGCAAAGTGTGAGCGTAACTGAGGTATAGCCCCAAGCGAGTGATCGCCGTGGCGGTGTCCTGGGTGTAGTAGGCGTGCCAGGGTCGGCTGTGGCGATGGAGGGTCTCGAAATCGATCGCAAGGCGATCGGCCAGTTTGGAGTTCGGCGTTGGGGCGGAGGGACCGCGATCGGCGATCGTGTCGGTGGTGTGTACCAAGCGGTGGATCATCTGCCGTTCTGCCGTGAGCGTCAGTCGTAACTGACCGCGATCGTCGAGCCAGGAAGCATCGAGATGACGTCGATCAAACCAACCCTCACGGTAAGCGGCGGCTAGGAGACTGTGGCAGCGATCGAGGGCGTAATACACTGCGAAGGATTGGGCC
>RDYZ01000158.1 GCA_004293855.1 Oscillatoriales cyanobacterium
ACATCGCAGCGCATCCAACAAATTGCTCGGCAAACGTTTCACCGTTTCTAACGGCAGCAGATCGGTATACGCATTGTTATCGCAACGTTGCCCCGGATCGCGTTTTTGTGCCACACCATCCAAACCACTGGCAATCAACGCCGCAGGCAAAAGATAGGGATTTGCCGAACCATCCGCCAGACGAAACTCAAACCGCCCCGCCTCTGGAATCCGAATCATGTGGGTGCGATTATTGCCCGTATAGCTAATCGTATTGGGCGACCATGTCGCGCCGGAACTGGTCACCGGAGCATTAATCCGCTTGTAAGAATTCACCGTCGGATTCGTCAACGCACAAAGGGCTTCCGCCGAATGCAAAACACCGCCAATAAACTGATAGGCCAGATCAGAAAGTCCTAGTTCTCCCGCCAGGTCATGAAAACGGTTCGTAGTACCGTCTAGATCCCACACTGATAGATGGGTATGGCAACCATTTCCGGTTAAATGAGGAAAGGGTTTTGGCATAAACGTCGCGCGGTATCCATGCTTTTCCGCGATCGCCTTGACCATATATTTAAAAAACGCATGGCGATCGGCGGTTACCAACGCATCGGCATAACTCCAGTTCATTTCAAACTGACCGTTCGCATCTTCGTGATCGTTTTGATAGGCTCCCCAGCCCATCGCCAGCATGGCATCGCAAATTTCCGCGATGATGTCAAAGCGGCGCATTAAGGCTTGCTGGTCGTAACAGGGTTTACTCGCCCGATCGCCCAAATCCGAAAGCTCATCCCCCGCCGCTGAGAGCAGAAAATATTCACATTCCACCCCCGTTTTAACGCGATATCCGAGGGCTTCGGCTTGGCGAAGGGTTTGTTTTAAAACGTAGCGCGGCGCTTGGGCGACGGGTTCGCCATTCATGTAGAGATCGGCGGGCATCCAGCCAATTTCCGGCTGCCAGGGTAGGGGAAACAGACTGTTAACGTCGGGAATGGCAAACACATCGGGGTCAGCTGGGGTCATATCCAGCCACGCCGCAAACCCTGCAAAGCCCGCGCCGTCGGTTGCCATACCATCGATCGCCGCTGTGGGGACTAGCTTCGCCCGTTGTACGCCGAAGAGATCGGTAAACGAAATCAAAAAGTAGCGAAGATTTTTTTCGCGGGCAATTTCAGATAGAAGCTGAGTCATTGTTTTAGTTGATTAATTTTAGTTGATCAAACTGATTTAAAAATTGAATTTAGCTTTTTGGTTTTGTTACTAAAAATAGCGAAAATCGAATAGAATGGATCGCGTGCTGTGAGACCTTTGAAGTTTTTAAAACCTTTAAGGTTTGAGATTATAGCTTTTTGATCTAAGCAACTGAGCTATTAATTCTGTGGGTGATCAGTCTCATTAAAGCGAACTCTAGACGATCGCTTTTTATGACGGTGCTTATTTTTTTAGTAGTTGATCAACGGCTTGGCGAATAAATTGCTCATCCTCCGGGTTTTGGTAAGGATTGCCCGCACGATGTCCCCAAATCGACGGAATGGGGAGATAGTCCGCTTGGGGAATGATCGCCGCTTCTCGCGCACAGTCTTCGGGGGTGAAGTAGAGATCGGTGGCGCTGGGCATGACCAAGGTTTTGGCTTGAATGGCTTGCAAGGCCAGGGGATAGTCCGATCGATAGAGGGGATTATCGCTCACGTCGCAGCGCAACCATGTATCAATCATTGCCATTAAATTACGCGGATCGCGCTTGCGGTAGTTCATTTCCCAACCGCGCCATAGATAATCCGCTAAAGATTCGTAGCCGAATTGATAATACAAACCTTCACGATAATAGGCTTGGGATGCCGCCCAACTGGCGTAGATGCGGGCAAATGTCCGAAAGCCGCGATCGGGTCCAGGTCGGATCACTTGTGAGAGCAAACCGCAAACTTTCGAGGAAAATTTGATTGTGTTCTGTGGTTTTTGCCGTCCCACAAATTGCCGCAATTCGTTGAACCCGATCGCCATACAGCGCCCCCCAGTGGTACGCCTGTTGCGCTCCCATCGACCAGCCATACACAAGCGCAAGTTGCTCAATGCCAAAAACTTCACGTAGAAGTTTTTCCTGAGCTTTGACGTTATCGGGATGGGTAAACCAAAAGTTTTGTTCCGCTAAACCGCACGCCTCGCAATTACTTGGAGAACTCGATAGTCCATTCCCAAACATATTGGGAATAATGATGAACCATTGCGTTGGATCGAGGATACGATCTGCACGAATTAACCAGTCAATATCGGTGTGCTGTGCGCCGTAAGAGGTGGGATAAAGGATGACATTTTGGCGATCGGCTCGCAGTTCCCCATAGGTTTGATAGACCAGGTGAGCTTCGGGTAAAATCGCGCCACATTGCAGCTCGAAATTATGAATTGTAAATGTCTTCATGCCGCTGATTGTTCAGGCGTTTTACCAAACTTTGCGATGATTTTACGGTGAACATTAATGTAGCCATGTTCCACACAATCAAAATGCGAACCTAATTTTTCGTGTGCCGCAGCTAGGCGATGGAAGGGAATCGAGGCGTAAAGATGGTGTTCAGCATGAAAGGACATATTCCAAAGCATGAACCGCAGGGGAGCCAGGGTTAGGGTCGTGCGGGTATTGGTGAGCATGTTGTCCGTATTGGGACGATCGGTATGCTCGGCTAACATGATGACTCGTAAAATCGGCTGACCGATCGCCAGAGGTAGCACCCAATAGATCAAAAACCAAGGCTGTTGAACGTAGACGGAAATGGCGATCGCCACCCCATAGATCAAAAGCTGTAACCGGGTTGAGCGAATTACCGCAGCACGAGAACTTTCGGGGATAAATGGACAGTCCTCTAGCGTGCCGATCGCGGTTTTAAAATGTCCACGCAGTTTACCGATCCACCAGTTAATTCCACTCAGTTCTAGTAGATATTCACGGAGGTTTTCCGGTTTACGATCACTCAGTTCTGGATCTTTTCCTGGAAGCTGGGTATAGCGATGATGCCACTTATGATAAAGCCGATAAAAGGTGCTGTTATAAAATGAAAAAAGACCCGCAAGCCATGCCACGGCATCATTAATTTGATGATTGGCAAACGCTGTGCGGTGGGAGCATTCATGCAGCGGCGCAAACATAATGGCAAAGCTAAAGCCGTAGATCACCAATGCTGGTAGGGCGAGGTAGGGACGATCAACCAAATGGGGCAGATTTAATGCCCAGAGATAGCCGCTACTACCCATCACCGCAAGATGTGCAAAAAGCTGAACGAACCCTTTGAGGTTGGATTTTTCGTTTAAGGCTGCCAACTCCTGGGGTGAGAGAATTTGAGTCGCTCTCTTGTCTGCTTGAGGATTGGGGTTCATTGCACGGGAAGACATAACGAATACTCTCTCGATGACATCGATCGCAAACCGCCTTAAATTGTCGCGCGAATGCACAGCGGGCGGTGTGGTCTCGATTACGAAATATCGACCCGGCAGTGTTTTTCGGACTGACGAAAAACCGGGAGATGCCTCGGGGCTTTAGGGCGATGCTTCCAAGGTGTCCCGTGGTTCTCGCCGGTTCCGGCGTCAGTCCTGTTTTTTCTACTTTTTTCGACGATGAACGACTCCAGCTTGGCTGACGCCTCGGGTCACGATCGGGCGTTGACCATTACAGCACTTCACGTTTGAGGTAGGGCTGCAACACCTCCGGTACACGAATCGTGCCATCGGCGAGCTGATAATTTTCCAGAATGGCGGCCATGGTTCGCCCGATCGCCAGTCCCGAACCGTTGAGCGTGTGGGCGAACTGTGTCCCTTTCTTACCCTTTTCTCGGAAGCGAATGCCCGCTCGACGCGCCTGAAAATCGCCAAAGTTGGAACAGCTCGAAATCTCGCGATAGGTTCCCGCTGCGGGTAGCCAGACTTCTAGGTCGTAACATTTCTGAGCGCCAAAACCGAGATCGCCGGTACAGAGCTCGATCGTGCGATAGGGCAGTTGCAGCGCTTCGAGGATGGCTTGGGCATCCTTGAGCAGGGCTTGATGTTCCGCTTCGGAGGTTTCAGGGCGGACGATTTTAACCAGTTCGACTTTGTTGAACTGGTGCAGACGAATTAGGCCGCGCGTGTCTTTGCCGTAGCTGCCCGCTTCTCGGCGAAAACAGGGAGTGTAGGCGCAGTGATAAATCGGTAGCGCTTCCCCGTCGAGGATTTCATCGCGATAGAGGTTTGTGACCGGCACTTCGGCGGTCGGTGCGAGCCAGAGGTCATCCTCGGCACACTTAAAACTTTCTTCGGCAAATTTTGGCAGTTGGCCGGTGGCTTGGAGTGAGGCGCTGTTGACCAAGATGGGTGGCAAAACTTCGAGATAACCGGCGGCGATCTGCCGATCGAGCATGAACTGAATCAGGGCACGCTCGAGGGCGGCTCCGGCTCCTATCAACGCGATAAAGCGACTTTGGGCAATCTTGACGGCGCGATCGGTGACGAGAATGCCCAGTTTTTCCGCAATATCACCGTGGGGCAGAACGTCGTGGGTGATTTTATAGTCATCGCCCCAGCGATCGATCTCGACGTTTTCGGTTTCGTTCGCACCGATCGGCGTTGTTTCGCTCGGCAAGTTCGGCAGACCCAAAAGCAGCGCCGTGAGTTGCTCTTTGAGGTCTTTTTCCGCCGGTTCTAGGGCGCTGAGCTGTTGCTTCAGGTCGTTTCCCTCGTGGCGTAGGGCGGCAACCTCATCACCTTGGGGATCGGCTCCGGCCTTGATGCTTTGCCCGATCACCTTGCCGATTTCGTTACTGCGGGTTTGCAGTTCGGTGCGCTGGATTTCAAGCGTGCGGCGCTGTTCTTCCAGAGAGAGGATCGGCGCGAGATCGTAGCCTTCGCCGCGCTGACGAAGTCGATCGCGGACAGCATCGGGATTTTCGCGAATGAGTTTGATGTCTAACACGGCGTGAAAAGGCGAAAATACAAGTAAGGGTTCAGCTCAAGGGTGGCGCAATTTGGCCTCACCTACGCTATCAGGTTTTGCCGAGAGGACTGATCCCGTTGAGGTTAATTACGGGCTACGATCGGAGCCCGTTAAAATCTGGCGCACCTGCTCTGGGATCTCTGAGGGACGACGCGCCACACGGATGCCTGCCGCTTCAAAGGCTTCGATTTTGCGTTGGGCCGTGCCGATCGTCAGATCATCAATCCGCTGATAAATCCCACTTAGCCGTGCGTCCACAATTTCGCCCGCATGACCAAAATGACTATCGAGGGTCGGCGCGTGGTGTCCGGCGATGTAGGCCACGACGGGCTTATCGATCGCCGCTTCCACATAGCGAGCGGCCACCTCTTCCGCCGTACTGCCCACCCGCCCCAACAGGACGATCACCTCGGTATGCTCATCCTCGTCTAGCAACTGTAACCATTGGGCGAAGGATGATCCGAGAATGCCATTCCCGCCCAACCCCACACAAATCGACTGACCAAAACCAGCTTCGGTCAAGGTCAAGGCGACTTCATAATCGAGGGTACTGCTGCGACCAATGACACCGATCGAACCCGGTGCGTAAAACTCCACCGGATGCGTCCCGATCATGCAGGCTCCCGGCACGATTACCCCCGTACTCCCCGGCCCCAAGACCAACGCCTCCGCCGCATCCGCCGCGCGAATTAGCTCGATCGTATCCATCGGCGGCACGCCATCGGTCATGATTACAATCTGATGAATTCCAGCGGCGATCGCCTCTCGGGCCGCGTCTAGCACCTGATAGGGCGGCACAAAAATCGCGGTGAGATCAATGGCTCCCACGGCATCCATGGCTAAATGTACCGTATCAAACACAGGCACATCGGCAATGGTTTGATCGCCGTAGCCGGGGCTAACCGCCGCCACCACGGACGTACCGTAGGCGCACATGCGAGTGGTGTGAATCTGTCCTAGGGGTTCGGTAATGCCCTGAATCAGGACACGGGTGCGATCGGAGATGTTCATACTTCCTTGGGGTAGCCTTAGGACACCACAGTCGAGGATAGATTGGTCGCGGGATTGGTCGCGGATAGGCCCGCTTTGATCGCCGCATCCAGGGTCGGACAATAGATGAGGGTATGGGCAAGATCCGGATCTTCAAGACGTTGACGGCCCAAGGCTTGATCGTGTCCTGCTAATCGCACAATCCAGGACAGGGTACGCCCCAAATGAGCCAGACGATCTGCCGTGGATAGGATCGTTTCGGCGATCGCGTCACAGGAGGTCACGCTACCGACAAGATTAATCAAAACGGTTTCGATGGCCGGATTTGCGGTCATTAACTCCAGACCCCGATCCAGCCGATCGCGCAAACTCGGCCCGCCACGCCAGTAGATTTCATTACTGAGATTGAGAAAACTCAACGGACACGCATCCACTTGACACAACAGATCCACCGTTGCCAGGGTTAATCCAGCTCCGTTACACACCACACCAATGCCAGCACTTTTACCATTTTCCGGCTCCAGGGTCACCAACGCCGCACTCAGGGGATCACGGGACGGATATTTCGAGCGGCGATTGTGATCCGCCTTGCGATCGCGGGCATACTGCGCCAGATCCGGGTGACGTTCGATCGCATTATCATTGGTCGTGATTTTCCCATCCAGGGCCATCACCTCCCCATCTTCCCGGAGGGCTAGCGGGTTAATCTCCACCAGATCCAGATCTTTCTTGGCAAACAGGGTGTACATCTTTTCGACCACCATGCTGACCGCCTCGATCGCCTGACCCCGTAACCCCATCGCCACCGCTAGACGTCGTGCATAAAACGGCGAGAACGTATCCTCAACCACCACCCGTTGCAGCGACTGACTCGCCACTTGCAGCCCACTCCCCCCGTCCGGAGACCCGAGCAATACCGGACGGCGAGCATTGCGATCGATCACGATCGCAACATACAACTCGCGGTCAGCATCATACTTCGCCTCCGCCAGTACCAGTTCTGGATACAGACCGTAGATCGGCAAATGAAAGATCGCCTGAGCCGCCGCCACAGCATCGATCGTATTGGCCGCCGGTTTGATACCCCCAGCCTTACCCCGACCGCCCATCGGTACCTGAGACTTGATGACGATCGGGTAAGGAATTTGTAAATGCTTGAGTTCCTGAGGGTAATAAATCTTCTGCGAGGGCAAAACGGGAATACCCACCTCGGAAAACAGCTCCTTGGCTTGATATTCGAGCAGATCCATAAGGGTAAGACAGGAGTTTTGAGGGTTACCCTACCATAGCGATATTTTTGGCATCCTTCCCGACCGCAAGCCGGGGATTTCCTCACAAGTTGGCTCTGAGTTTCGGCTTCCTTGTATCGTTAAGGACGACTCGCACACCGCCAACCGTTTTTTTCTGCCGATCGCCACGACACGAATCAACCTATGCGTGATCCATTGGAGGGCGACACCATCGAAATTTCGATCGTGATGCCCTGTTTAAACGAATTACAAACCCTCACGGCCTGTATTGGGAAAGCCCGCACGGCGATCGAGGCGTTGGGGTTATCCGGCGAGGTGGTGATTGCGGATAACGGCTCAACGGATGGATCGCAGGATCTGGCCCGATCGCTCGGGGCGCGGGTGGTGGATGTGCCGATACGGGGCTACGGTGCGGCGCTGATCTGGGGCATTCGATCGGCCCGAGGTCGGTATGTGGTTATGGGAGATGCGGATGACTCCTACGATTTCCGTGAGGCGGTGGGGTTGGTCGATCGGCTAATGCAGGGCTTTGATCTGGTCGTGGGAACACGGCTCAAGGGACGCATTATGCCCGGTGCGATGCCCTGGAAAAATCGCTATCTGGGAACGCCGGTACTCACGGCGATCGTCAATACGGTGTACCGTTGCCACTTTTCAGACGTGAATTGTGGAATGCGGGCGTTTACGAAAACCGCGTTTGAGGCGATGCATCTGGAATCCAGCGGCATGGAATTTGCCTCGGAGATGCTCGTCAAAGCGGCAATTTTGGGACTGAAAACCAGTGAAGTGCCGATTACGCTCCATGTGGATGGTCGCGATCGCGCTCCCCATTTACGCCCCTGGGCCGACGGTTGGCGACACTTAAAATATATTTTGCTATTTGCCCCCAAGCTGCTCTACTGGTTGCCCGGATCGGTGCTGATGGCGATCGGTGTGGTGCTCAATGCCATCCTGGCGATCGCACCGAGTGGGGAATCGGTCTACCTCGGATCGCTACGCTTTGGCGATCACTGGGTCATCTCTACACGCTGACGCACCGGCTCCAACGCCAAACGCCGCGCATGTCCTGGCTCGTGCGGGTGGTCAAGCTGGAAACGATCGCGATCGTGGCACTGCTCACCCTCGGGGCTGGACTCGGCATCGAATTATCGGTGCTGCGGGTGTGGATTGACGGTAACTTTGGCCCCATGAACGCGATCCGGCCAGCGGTGACGGGGATGACGTTAATTTTGATCGGGACACAAACCCTATTCAGTGGGTTGTTTTATGCCGTACTGTCCGATCGCTATCAAAAGGTGCTGTCGGACACTACAAAATAACCACGCGGGTCGGCAGGATCTCAACCCGCCGATCGGTTTAAATCCCCCACCGCAACGGAGCCGTTCAGCCCACGTGATACCGTAGGCGCATCCTTGCAACCTCTGGAACAAACCCGCGACATTCGTCATCCTGGTCATGCCCCCCGGTATCCTGTCGCTCTCGCCAGTCTGGGCCGGAAGTCGTGCCGGAAGTTCTGACGTGGCGATCGTCCCACCCGATCAGCTCCTTTCTCCATCCTCTCCCCTTCTCCAACCGCTATGCAGGCTCTCCAAAGCATCCATAAAAAAGTCGTAATGTCACGGCGTATCGACACCCTTGCAAAGCACATCGCGAGATTACTGCCGATCGCGGAAAGTGAGACGGGA
>RDYZ01000159.1 GCA_004293855.1 Oscillatoriales cyanobacterium
GATCGGTTTCAGTTACCGTTGGTTGAAGGTTTTGAGGGGTCAGATTCATGAATTGTAACGGTCGATGGGATCTAGATGGTGAAGATTTTATCCGTGCAGAGACCTTAGAACCTCTGTTCATGGATAAGCCTGTTATTTCAATTATTGAAGATTTAAATCAAAAGGCGTATCAAAGATTTAAGTCAGACTCCTATTACACTAAGAATGCAATATTGCTTCATACACAGGAGGGCTTGTCGTGTCAAATTCTTAAGTATGGTTCAAAGAATTGGATATCAGGAAAAATTCGCTATGTGCTTGAATTTGAGCCAGACGATCCGAGTGAAATGTTGGAGGTGCAAGCTTCAATTCAGGATGAAGGTTCAACGGTTTCTCTAGAAATGGAAGAGCCTCTTGATCAGATCCGTCAACTGGGAGAGGAGTAAAACTTTATCTTGTTGTTGATCACCCATGAGTCTGACTGAAAGAAATCTAATCCTTGAAAGATTGGAGAATTTAAGCTAATGAAGAATAATGATCGCTGGATTTTGAATCGTGAAGATATTGCCAGAGAAATTGATGTAAACCCTTTCTTTCGTCATGGTCTATCAGCATTGGTTTTAGAGGATTTGAGTGATGCCATCGCAAAAAATATAGGTTCTGATAATTTTGTGAAGCTTCTAGGTACAGACGGACTAAAATGCAAAATTCTTCAACTTGGTTCTAATAAATGGGTTTCAGGAAAAATTCGCTATGTTGTCGAATTTGAGCCTGACGACATTGAAGAAATGAAAGAGGTACAATCTTTTATTCAAGGTAAGACATTAGCTTCAAAGCCAGAAGAGCCTCTTGATGAAATCCGAAAGCTTAGTGATTAGTAAGTCCTCGATACATTCAGGATTAGATATAAATAGCACTGTTAATGAATTTCATGAAAAATCGATTTTATATTCTTGATGAAAATGAGGTTATCAACCTTCCTCAAAGTTGTCAGCCTACTGTTAAAAATCCAACATGTACATCTGGTGAGTTTCTACATGGGTTACAGGTAGCACTTAAAACACTTTCTCAACATTCTAATCTAGGAATTCGGATAACATTTAATCCCGGCGCTACACCAAAATGGTTTTCGGGTGAGGGAATCGAGGGAGAAGCTTTGAGATTTGGTTCGCAAAATTGGCAGATGGGCAAACTAAAGTTGGCGATCGTCTTTTGCCCAGATGACGAGGAGGAAGAGATCGCAGAAACCATATCGAATGAAATACCTTTACTCGAAGCAAGTTTAGAGCCAATACAGACATCAAGCGAACCTCTCGACGAAATCCGAAAATTAGCCGATGAAACTTGAAAACTATTAATTCAGAGTCAAGACAATTTAAAGACTATGGAAAGAACGCGATACATACTCAACCCAGACGAAGTTATTTATCACGAAGGAGGTTTGAAGCATTACTTATCCCAATCAACATTTTTGTCAGAAGAAATAACTAAAAAACTTGGCAGCAGTATTGCAGCTCCAACAGGTCAGATGTTTTCTGAAGATGGGATGGAATGTATGGTTTTACGGTTTGGTTCTCCTGGATGGCAATCTGGGCGACTGCGCTGCATTTTAGAATTTGAACCCGACGAAGAAATTGAAACGATCGAAGTCGAAACCGTAGAAACACCACAGATCGCCGCCGCACAGGAAGACTCCGCCCTTGAAACTCTCCGTAAACTTGCGTACGACTCCAAATCCTAATCATTCACATCTATGCCAGCCAAACCAACACCCCGAGCCCGTCTCAGTCCCGACGTACGCCAATACGTTTTGAACCGCGATCGCCATCAATGCCAAAGCTGTGGTCAATCCATCAACTTACAAATTGACCATATTATTCCCCTCGCACGTGGTGGTTCCAACGATCTGAGTAACTTACAAACCCTGTGTCAAACCTGCAATCTTCGCAAGCGTGATCGCCTCGATCCTCGCTTCAAGCCACGCTACAGCAGTTAACATCAGTCGTTTGGCGGCTTGTTATCTTGTTATTGAATTGATGTCCTTCAAACCGGTCTGACACCTCACAAAGGATCGCCAACTCTCTCCACACCAGCACCCACGATCGCAACCCGCCAAACCCAAACACCATACCTACCATCACCGCCCAACCTGCGCCAGACTAGAACAACCCAGCGTCTAGCTCGCCACCCGACAGGCTCCATGACCCCCACCCCCGATCGCCTCCCCCTGATCCAAACCCCCGACCAACTCGAAACCCGCCTGCAAGAAATCCCCGCCGAACCGGGCGTTTACTTCATGCGCGATCGCGACGATGCCATCCTCTACATCGGCAAATCGAAAAAACTGCGATCGCGCGTTCGATCGTACTTTCGCGACACCAACCACCACACCGATCGCATCGCCATGATGGTGCGCCAAATCTGCGACATCGAAATCATCCTCACCGATACCGAAACCGAAGCCCTCGCCCTCGAAGCCAACCTCATTAAACAACACCAACCCCACTTTAACGTCCTACTCAAAGACGATAAAAAATACCCCTATCTTTGTATTACCTGGTCAGAAGAATATCCCCGTATTTTTATTACGAGAAAACGCCGCCCCAATCGCCAAGCCGATCGCTACTATGGCCCCTACACCGAAACCCATAGCCTACGTAGCACCCTCAGCCTCGTTAAACGTATTTTTCCCCTTCGTCAACGCCGCACGCCCCTGTTTAACGATCGGCCTTGTTTAAACTACGATATTGGCCGCTGTCCCGGCGTTTGCCAACAGAAAATCAGCCCCGAAGATTACCATCAAATCGTCCAAAAAGTTGCGATGATTTTCCAAGGACGCACCCAGGAATTAATCACCAACCTGACGCAGCAAATGGAAAAAGCCGCCGAAGAATTGCGCTTTGAAACCGCTGCACTCATTCGCGATCGCATCGCGGGTCTACACTCCCTCGGAGCCGCCCAAAAAGTATCGCTACCCGACGATCGCATCTCCCGCGACGCGATCGCCGTCAGTCAAGGCGATCGTCACGCCTGCATCCAACTCTTTCAAGTTCGCGCCGGTCAGCTTGTTGGGCGTCTCGGCTTCATCGCCAGTACCGGCGAACCGGGCGCGGTGTTACAGCATGTTTTGGAAGAACACTATCGCAGCGTTGACCCGGTGGAAATCCCGAGCGAAATCCTGGTGCAGCACGACCTACCCGAAGGCGAACTGTTGGCCGACTGGCTGACGGAACGGCGCGGGCGCAAGGTCTCGCTCATCGCGCCCCAACGTCAGCTCAAAGCCGACCTGGTGGCAATGGTCGCCCGCAATGCCGATCGTGAACTGGAACGACTCCAAGGCCAGGATGAGCGCAACCTCCGCGATCTGTCCGACCTGATGGACATCCTCGATCTGCCGGATCTTCCCCACCGCATCGAGTGTTACGACATTTCCCACGTTCAAGGGTCCGACGCGGTGGCCTCTCAGGTGGTGTTCATCGATGGTGTTCCGGCGAAACAACACTACCGCCGCTATAAGATTAAAAATCCCGAGGTTCGATCGGGGCGATCGGATGATTTCGCCAGCCTTGCGGAAGTTCTGGGGCGACGGTTTCGCGCTGCGGCGAAAGCGGTGAAAGCCGGAACATTTGCACCGGAAGCGGACGAAAATTTCCCGGATCTGGTGGTGATTGATGGCGGTAAAGGTCAGTTATCGTCGGTGGTGGCGGTGTTGCGGGAGTATGACTTGCTGGAGTCGGTGCATGTGGTGAGTTTGGCGAAGCAGCGCGAGGAGATTTTTCGGCCAGGGGAGTCAGAGCCGACGATCGCCGATCCCGATCGTCCCGGTGTGCAGCTTGTCCGCCGCGCCCGTGATGAAGCCCACCGCTTCGCCGTCAGCTTCCACCGCCAACAGCGCACCGAACGGATGCGCCGATCGCGCCTCGACGAAATTCCCGGCCTCGGATTTCAGCGCCAAAAGGAGTTACTCGCCCATTTTCGATCGCTGGATTACATCATGCAGGCAACACCTGAGCAACTCGCGGAAGTTCCCGGCATTGGCACGAATTTAGCCCAGCAGATTTATGACTATTTTCACGCATGACATTTGTAAATGGTCGATCACACTATAAATATTGACACCAGATTTTTGAAGTTTACAACACTCGAATAGTCCACCATCCGAACTCGATTCATTGCAGACCTGAGTGATTAGTAACAAGCTGTAGGTTGGCAAGGAGTAGCACCTGATCGGAAATCTATAAATGCTAAACTAGACATGAGTTCCTTCTGCGCGGATTGTGTCACCGCGATCGTCCCGATGAGCCACAGCCTCATGATCCACGATGCAACGACTCTGGGCGATAATCGTCCGGTCTTTGCCCTAGAGTTTCTCACAGAACGGATTACAGTGCGTGAGGTAATTCGCCGCCGGGTATACCAGGATGTACAGGATTACAATGCGGCTCAGAGCGAGATGTTCTATGGCTTGGTCAAACCGATCGATGCGGAGCAAACCTTGAATGGTTATAAGCTCAAAAAAATACGCCGAATTGATTGGGAAGTGCAGGCAGAGAAGGCAATTGAAGCATTCGATCGCAATGGTTTTATTGTCCTAATTGATGATTATCAAGCCGAGGATTTGGATACGGAAATTGTTATTCGTCCAGAGATGACGGTTACCTTTTTAAAGCTCATGCCTTTGGTGGGTGGGTAACCCAGGAATTGAATCGATATCGATCAAATTTTGTGCCGTAAACTTGACCTAGGCTTCGGTTATCTTTGCGGGAATTTTTAAGACACGTGTCGTAGAACATCGGTCAAAATCATGGTTAATCCCCTAGAACAGCCCTCAGTTCCAGAGTTATTTCGTTCAATCATTGATCACATTGCAGCGGATCAATTCTCGAAGTACTACGACTATAAATTACGTGATTCTGAAGTAGGGGCGGAGGTTTTTAGTCTCAGTCGATCGCAGCACATCAAACTTTTAATCGTTTTATTGCAACAGTGTCGCTGTACCTATGCGGATGAGGAAGAAAGTCAAAGATTGCGACCGATCGACATTAAATTCTATCGATCTGCTCTCCAACTTTTGAATCGTAAATTACCCTTTGAATACGATGATCTGGTGACGTTGCTGCGCATTTTTCCCCACGATCTGTTTTGGGAAACCGGTAGCGCACAAATTCTGAAGGTTGTGAGCAATTATCTCGATCACGCTGCGCTAACCCCCGAACTGGAGACCGAGATCGCACGGTTCTGTGACAGCGCCGAGCAAGGATGGCACAGCAAGACGACCCAGGAGCGGTTGTATTTGACCAAACTACGAGCCTTGATCCGTCAGGATATCGTGCTGCCCCTCAAGGCGGGTGAAGCCTGGGCTGATCGCGCGATCGCCGACATTGCCACCTATCCCACCCCCGATCGCCTCCTCTGGAACGCCCTGCTCACCCATTGCGCCACCGCCACCGCTGCTCATCCTTCCCCAAAATGGCAGCAGCCGATCGCCTCCTGGCTCGAACAGCTCAATGCCACCACCGTCGCCCGCCTCCTGACCGTTTGGTTTCCCTTGGTTGATCAGCCTCGCACCCAGCCAATCGCGGAATGGTCACAGTGGGCGCCCAATCCCAATTTACTGCTGGAGGACACCAATGCCGATGTGCTTAAAGGCTTGGTCTGGTTGTGTCCGACACTGGTGGAACGGGGTCAGGAGTCGGGTGAAACCACGCTCATCAATGATCTCACCCGCGCGATCGCCCGTCTGACCCTATCGGCCTATCGCAAAGCGCCAGGAGTGGGGCCGCGCTGTGTCCGGGTGGGTAATGCTGGGGTGCGGGTGCTGGGGCAAATTCCGGGGATGACGGCGATCGGTCAGTTGGCGTTGCTGAAGGCCAAGGTCAAGTTTAAGCCCGCGCAAATGGGCCTCGATCGGGCGCTGAATGCAGCAGCCGATCGGGCGGGATTGTCACGGGAGGAAATCGAAGAATTGGGGGTTCCGACCTATGGGTTAGAGGCGGTGGATACGCGGCGCGAAATTTTGGGGGACTTTACGGCGGAACTGGTGGTAACGGGGACGAGCTCGACGGTGTTGCGCTGGTTCAAGCCCGATGGGACACCGCAAAAATCGGTTCCGAAAGCGGTCAAAGATAATTTTGCCGAGGAGCTGAAGGAACTCAAGCAGGCGGCGAAGGATATCCAGAAAATGCTACCGGTACAGCGCGATCGCATTGAGGCAGTGTACCTTCAGCAAAAGGACTGGGATTACGCCACCTGGCGCGATCGCTACCTCGATCGTCCCTTGATCGGAACCCTGGCGCGGCGGTTAATTTGGTGGTTTACCAACACCGCAGATGAGGCGGAGGTGGCGGG
>RDYZ01000160.1 GCA_004293855.1 Oscillatoriales cyanobacterium
TTAGAACGTATCGAGAGCGTTGAGCGGAGTCGAAACGCGGTTTTTGATCAAGCAAAACAGCGTCAATCTGTCTCGTTTTTTATCGAACTGACTCTAGATCAGACCTGGCAATGTTCACAGACAAATCCGCTTCGGAACGGGATCACCTGCGATGGCGGAATACCAGGCTTAGGATCTAGCGTCTACGGTATCGTGACGCCGCGCGACATAATCCGCCCAACGAATTCCCTGGAGAAAATTCCCGATCGCCGTCAGCAACGATAACAGGAAATAGAACAGACGAATGCCCCACATGCAAATCGCGAAAATTTGGGGTAACTCTAGCTTGATGGGTAGGGAACCTAACAGCGCACTGAAAGCGTCTTCGAGGCGATCGGCGGCTTGGGATTCTAGGGTGTCGATCTGCTCCATTTGGATCTGGGTGGTGGGTAAACCGGGATATTTCGCCGTGTGTAGATAAAATCCCCAAAATCCCGCTTGATTGACTTTACGGTCTAGATAAATATCGGTTTGGGCGATCGCCTGATCGTGATCGAGCTTCTCAGATTGGGAAAATTCACGAATCCAGCTTTGATAGCGAATCATGCTGCTAATACTAAAAATCACCGGGAGCACGATTAATCCGATCGCAGCGGTGGTCCGAATACCAAACGATCGCGGCACGAAAGCGGTGACAAGCCCTAACCCCAACCCCAAAATTGCAAAGACAATAATATTAAAGATTTCTGCGGCTTCTAGACCTCGTAATAAATCCCCTAAAAACTGAATCTGATAAATTGTTGTTTCCGCAAATTCTGCCGTCCAAACCTTACAGCCAAAGGCTAACAAAATGGTGAGGATGGAGAGTAGAAAAAAGGCCAAGAGCGCCAAGATATTCAGCAGAGGTTCCAGAACCGGGGAGAATCTAGATTTGGGTTTCGACGATCGCGCGGATTGGCGTGGGGAGGCGCTAGAACCGGAGGAGCGGCGCGTTACGGGAGCGATCGATCGGGGTTGCGCGGAGGAACCGATTGGCGGTTGGGAACGAGCCGATCGCGGCAGCTTTGTGGGTTGACTGGTTCGGGGTTGACCGGTGCGGGGTTGGCCGGTTTGGGGTCGATTCGATTGGGGCAGCGTCGAAATCTGCGGCGGCGCATCGGAATGCGGATCAAATTCTGCCGTCCATAATGATCCGATCGTCCCGATCGCGTAACCTCGAATCACCACGCGATGGATCTGTTGGGGCTGAAGGCGATCGAGACCGCGCCGGACAAAATTCGCCATAAAACGGGCGTCTGGACATTCGCGACTGGTCGCCAAAATCGTCAGACAGCCTGCTCTGAGCGCAGCTCGTACCGTCACGTGCTTGCGTTGTAGCGAATGATTCATCAAAGCGGCGATCGCCTTGGGATCACCGCCCTGGGCTTGGGAGAAAATATCAGAACGAACCATGGAGCCTAGGAGCGGCCTTGAAACGTACTCGATTTGTACGCTGTAACTCGCGCAATTGTATCGCGACGGCTTCCCCCTTCCCGGTTTTCTAATCGTGCGACTTCAATTCGTGACTAGCGGCGTTCACCCGACAGCGCCAGCCGGACCCACGATCGTCGGGGTCTGATTCGCGTCCATTCCAGAGCTATAAAGCGCTTGCCGTCAGGGTTTGGGACAGATAGGCCGCCGCCGTTTCCACGGTTGCGATCGCGTGTTCATACAACATCCGCGTCGGCCCCAATACCGAAACACTGCCCACCGGGCGATCGCGACGTTGGTAACAGGCCGAAACCAAGGCGCAGCTTTGCATCGGTTCCAAACTATTTTCCGCACCAATGCGAATGGTGACCCGTGGCTTGGGTGTGGCTTCCGTCGTCGGTGCGGGATCGAACACAAACGGAAACAGACGCTCGGGCTGTTCTTCGATCAGGTTCATGAGCGGCAACACCTGCATGGTCTCGGAAAATTCGGGTTGGCCGAGCACTTGAGACAATCCACTCACGGTCAGATGGGAATGGGTCACCGTCGCAAAGCGCTGCACCAACTCGGTTAACATGGACGCGATGCCGTCCGTGTATTTCTGAAATTCACGCCCAAGCTCCTGACTGTCGAGCTGGGTAAGTTCGGCAACCAGGCGATCGCGCAGATGGGAATTGAGAAAATTCGACAGGATCGTCAACTCATGATCGAGCTGTTCATTCCGTTGTTTGCGTTGTTTGGCGCTTACTGCTGTGTTCGCATCCTCCGGCAAGGCAAATAAGACCGATTGGGTTTCGTAGGCATCCGTCACCACGATCGCCATCACCTTATGCTCATCAACCCGCACCAACTGCAAATGTCGCAGTCGTGCGCCGTCCGGTTGCGGCAGGGTGATCAGGGTAATACAACCGCTCAGGCGCGATAAAATCTGCGCGGCATGACGCAAGGTCGCATCGATGCTGCCATTCCAGTCGAGCTGATCGATTAACGCTTGGGTGATGCCATGACTATAGTGATCGTTCGGATCGAGCAGGCGATCGACATACACGCGATATCCCGAATCGGAGGGTATTCGCCCCGCTGACGTATGGGGCTGATAGAGCAAACCCGCACGCTCAAGGGTGCTCATGCTCGATCGAATCGTCGCTGAACTAACGCTGAGATTGTAGTCTCGAGCCAAGGTTTTTGAGCCAACGGGTTCCGCCGTCGCAACGTAATGACGAATCGTCGCACGCAGGATATGCTCTTGGCGTCCGGTCAAACCCACGGTGGACTCAGGTGAAGAATCGGATAGCGACATGGGCTTTCAGTGATTTTTAGTAGCGAATTTTAATCAAGGGAGCGAGACCGAAATTGAACGATGCGCGATCTTTAAAAGTTTGTGAAGATGTTAACAAACGCTAATCGTTCACCCTATCTATCGCAGGAAATCGCGACAAGTTTTAACAAAGCAAGCGATATATGGACTAAGTCTTATGATATATCCACCCCAAGGGGTCGAACGTCCATCACAAACCATCCCGGCTTGAAACACGGATTCAGCCCCGATCGCCCTTGCAGGATTTCAGTTTGGTTGGATATTCCAGCCGCTGGATGACTCGTTTTGTGACATTTCGTAATTAAATCTTAAGATTTCGCCCCACGCACCAAGATCACGGTGGAATTGCAACCCCGCGCAATTTCATACGGGATATTGCCCCGTAACACCTGTTGCAGTGAGGTTTGTTCGCTGGCTCCCAGCAACACGACATCGTAGTCGTGGCGATGGGCGAGGGCGATCGTTCGATCAACCACCGATCGACCCACCAACGGAGTGGCCGCAACGGGTAAGTGCAGGCGATCACTCAGGTCTCGCGCAAACTCCTTAAGTTCACTCACACGCAAATCCACACACTCCGGATCGAAGACACGACACAAGCGCACCGCCGGTTCTGTCCCCAAGGTGATCAGCCCCGACAGCAATTCCAAACCCAGCTTGGCATTTTGTCCACCCGACACCGGCACCAGCCAACGATTGAGCCAGGGTTTCGCCTCGGGGTCTGCTTTCAGGGCTTGCTGTAACCGTTGACCCCACTTCACCAGCACCACATCACAATCCACATTCCGCAAAATGCGATCGGTGCGTGCGCCAAATAGTTGACTCGGTAACAAATCATCGGTATTCCAGCCCAGGATCAACCGATCAATATTGCGATACCGCAGAGTTTCCAGGATGGTGGGGACAATATCGTGGGCGATCCGGATTTGGGCATGGGTGGGAACGCCGTACGCCTCGGCGATCGCGATCGCTGTTTGGATGTAATGGCGGTGATATTCCAGGTCGATTTTGGCTTCCGAGGGCGCGGTATGTTGTGGCACTGTGACCACATGGAGACACTCCAACTCATAGTTACAATCCCGAGCGATCGAAGCCGCCAGACGTACCAGAGGCATCGAGAGGGGAGGCTGGGACAAGGCCACAAGCATCCGTCCCTGTCCCTGGGAGGGAGCCTGGGTGCGATAAATCAGATAGGACGGGTTCATCCGATCGTCAATCTCCTGGGGGAGATCAAGCTGACGAAATTCCGCCTGGATAATGTCGCTGCGGGTAATAATCCCGACCAAGCGTCGCCCCTCGACCACGGGCAAACGACCAATTTTGTGATGATTGAGACGGTAAAGCACATCCGCGAGGGATTCGCTGGTTTGCACGGACACAGGATTGTGCGTCATAACCTGAGTGAGCGGTGTATTGTTCTTGAGATGGACTTGTCCGACGAGATCACTTTGAGCCACCATCCCCACCAGTTTGCCCCCAGACACGACGGGAAACCCCCGATGCTTGGAGCGTGCGAAGACCTTACGAACCTCTCCCACGGTTTGATCCTGGCTCAGGGTATCCACCTGTTTTTGCATCACTTCTCCCGCCAAAATCTCCCCAAGGTGTTCCCGTTCGGGCTGTTCTAGTTCGACCTTTAAACCGCTAAACTCCAGCAGCCGATCGTACAGTGAACCGCTGGAAATCTGTTCCGCCACCACGTAGGACACCACCACCACAATCATCAGCGGCAACACCAGATTAAAATCCATCGTCATTTCAAAGACGATCGCGATCGCCGTAATCGGAACCTTGGCGACCGCGCCAAAAAAGCCTCCCATCCCGGCCAAAGCGTAGGTTGTGGGGTTACCCACGCCAAACCACGCCACACTCCAGGTTCCCACCAATGCCCCCAGAGCCGCCCCCAGGGTCAGAGCTGGAGAAAAGAGCCCGCCGGAGGCTCCCGACCCTGCCGCGATCGCCGTCATCGCAAACTTCACCACAAACGCCAAGAGGAGAATCTCCACCCCAGCCTCACCCGTGGTCAGCAGCTCTCGTAAACCCGTGCTGTCATGAAACGAGACCGGCAACACACAGAGAATCGCCCCCGAAAGTCCACCGGCGATCGCCATTCGTCCGGGTAAATTCAGCTTCAGGCGACGGTTAAACTCCAAGCTGGCGATAATACTGCGGTTAAACCAGCCGCTAATGATACCCGTCAAAATTCCCAGCAGTAATAAAAACGGAATATCGATCGCTGTAAACGTAACTGCCGACGGCGAAGAGACCACCGCCTCTAAATTCCAAGTACTTCCCCCCAGAATCCGCGACACCACCGCCCCAATAAACGACGCTAAAATCGCCGTCTCCAGGGTTAGGCTCGACATGTCATGCAGCAATTCTTCAATCACAAATAACACCCCCGCCAGGGGTGCATTGAACCCTGCGGCCAAGCCCGCCGCCGCTCCAGCAGCGATCGTCTGACGGCGAAACGATGGTGACGTCGGAAACCAGCGTGTCATCACCGCCGCGAGGGTGGCTCCCACATACACCGTCGGCCCCTGACGTCCCAAGGCCAAGCCCGACCCCACCACCGCGATCGTTGCCACCAGCTTCACCACCGCCGTCTGTAGATTCATCACCACCTTAGACTGCGTCAGGCCGCGTGGTGTCAGTGCCACCTTGACATAGGGTAAACCGCTCCCCGAAGCCTGCGGCGCCATCCTCGCGATCAGCAGCCCCGCCAAACCCGCACCGATCGCCCCCACCAGTGGCAACCATAACCATGACGGCAACAGCGTTGCACCCTGCATCCGCATCCCCCCAAGCCAGCCGATTCCTTGCTTGAGTGCAAAGGCCGCCAATCCCGATACCACACCGATCGAAGAGGCTTCAATCAGGGCCACACGGCGTGATGCTGCTTCGGTCGTTGGATTGGTCAACAATTGCCAAAATCGAACGAAGGAAGAATAGATCACGAAAGATTAACCAACCAGTAAAAAACAAAAAAACATTAAGAAAAGTAAGGAGCTCCGTCGCGGGCGCGTCATCAATTCATCCTCGAACCCGAGTCCGACACGCTTGGGAACGCCCCGATCAAAAAAATGAGGAGCGGTCACCCTCGATCGATCACGCCAACAAGGTATGGATGATATCCCCGAGACCTCAGCTCGATCGCTTGGAGTAGACCCGTTACAGCCTACGCCTAGACCTACCCAAACCTAAAAAAAATTCATGGTGACGAATCATTCTTTGCCAGAAAGACAACATTTATGTTTTCTTTGTAAACTTTTAATACAAAAAATATAGTTCCGTGTGATATAGTGTGTCTACAGAAGTAAAAAAACTTTGAGAGTATTTATGCCTTATATCAACGAAGACGGTGGACGCCTCAATAACTACGCTGTTGAGCCCAAAGTCTACATGGCCGAGCCGCCGACCAATGAAGAGAAGCGCAACTATATCATTCTTGGAATTGGTGGTGCTTTGGTTGTGGCAACGGTCATGGCGATCGCATTCTTCGTTACGAATTCAGTGGCGTAGAACCATACAGAGTTTCAGATACTGCTTCC
>RDYZ01000431.1 GCA_004293855.1 Oscillatoriales cyanobacterium
GTTGTCGTTGCATAGTTGCACGGCACTTTCCAGCCAGCCTTCAGCTTCGCCTATTTCGGTCAGTTGACCGCCGCTGATGTTGATAATGTGAGCGCCAGCGTTGACTGCTTGCTCGATCCCCCTAGCCAAATCTAGCTGGGAAGTTTTGAGGCGATCGTCGGCAAAGATCGGCACTATTATTCCCTTGCATCGGGGAGCTATTCCCTCCACCGAACTACCCGGTTGCCCAAAAATAATGCTGGCAACGTGAGTTCCGTGAATGGACATATTGCCATTAGTTTGAGCTTCCCCTTTAACTAAGGTGGGCAAATAAGTTAAATCTGCACCTTGGAAACAAGGATGATTCCGATCGACAGGGCCATCCAAAACGGCAATACAAATACTATTATTTCCCTGGGATATGGTGCTTAATGTATCTAACATTTAACAAGACTCGGAACAGTTAGGGGAACCATAATACAAGTTTTACAAGGCTACGAGTATAAAACTCTTGAATCAAATACAAGTCAGGGACGAAAATTAAATTGATTTAATTATTCGTAGTGGCTCAAAGTTATAAAAAATAAGCCATTTGGCTATCTAAAAATAGCCCGGAATATCGTTTTAAAAGAATCAAGTAGTTCTGCATGGCAAGGATAATTACGAAGTAAAACGGTTAATCCATCGTTATCAAAGCCCTGATATTTCAGGATTACCAAGAGTCAAACTTAATAGACATCTCCCTAAATAACAGATAAGTCTAAAATAGATAAGCCTAAGCAGGATAAGGATTTTAGATTTATTTGTACCCGGTACAACTGATTTTACGATCAAATATACGGACTCTTAGAATCTTAGTCACAAGTTTATTTGATCCGATCATCTAGTTGACTATCAAGTTTTTGAGATGTACCTTACCGTTTGACTGGTATTTCTATACCTTTACAACAGTACAGTAACATTTGAAATCTGTCAAGTAAAATTTATAAAAATCATATTTCAGAGGGCGGGGCTGTTTCATCATCGAATTTTAGCTATTCTAAAAGTGTGAATGAAAATATTAACTTATATATAGTATAGATAGCTCGCGAAAAAATCAACTATTAATTTTATTAATAGTCAAATAAATTTTTTTAGCGCAAAAATTAGAGAGCGATCGTAAAATACATCTAAGTTCCTCCTGGGGCGAGAATACCCTGATTGCTGTAGGTTTCTCCCCAGTTGCTGAAGTTTAGAGGCCGACCGAGATCGTCCATTGCTCCCACTGCCAAGACTGCCGGAAGGGCTGCGGGGACGTGCAAGCAATTGCAGCCGTCGTTCCCAGCAGCAGCCACAATTAATACGTTGTTGTCGCTGCACAGTTCCACAACACTCTCCAGCCAGCCTTCGGCTTCACCTATTTCGGTAAGTTGACCGCCGCTGATGTTGATGATGTGAGCGCCGGCATTCACAGCAGTTTCGATCGCGCGAGCCATGTCTAGCTGAGACACCCGAGAGCGGTTATCGGAAAAGATC
>RDYZ01000432.1 GCA_004293855.1 Oscillatoriales cyanobacterium
GCTGCTTCCTTCATGACGAATTCCGCCAATTCATCAGAATACGTCACCCATAATTCGGAAGGGGCAGCACCGCAGGCATCTCCAGCACCGTCGATCGTACCGAATGCAACCTCGGATGACGTGGCAGAATCGCCCAAGGCGCGTTTGTTATTGGTCGATGATAATCCCGACAACCTGCGCTTACTGTCGCGGATGCTGACGCGCAAACAGTACGCGACCGAACTCGCATCCAGTGGTCGTGAAGCCCTGACGATCGCCCGGACAACCCAGCCGGATCTCATTCTGCTGGATATCACCATGCCGGACATGGACGGTTATGAAGTGTGTCAGCGCCTCAAGGTGAACGCCCTGACGCGGGAAATCCCGGTGATTTTTATCAGTGCGTTAAATGAGGTGATGGATAAAGTCCGGGCTTTTGGCGCTGGGGGGGTGGATTACATTACCAAACCCTTTCAGTTCGCGGAAGTTCTCGCGCGACTGGAAAATCATCTGACGTTGCAGCGGCTTCAGACCCAGCTTGCGGAGCAAAATGAACGGTTACAGGCTGAGGTTCAGGAGCGCCAACGAGCGGAGCAAGCCTTACAGGAAAAGGAGGAATACCTCCGCCTGATTCTCAATAACATTCCCCAGCAGGTGTTTTGGAAAGATACCAATCTGATCTTTCGGGGCTGCAATCAAAACTGGGCAGCGGCCACCCATCTCAAGCACCCTGAAGCGGTGGTGGGTAAGACCAATTACGATTTGTTTTCACCGCGCAGTGTGGCCGATACGTTTGAGGCACAGGATCGAGACATTGTTGAAAACGATCGCCCCATTCATCTGGTGATTAAGAAGCAGCGCACGGCGGGCAAACCCGGTCAGCGCCTGTGGATTGATATGAAAAAACTACCGATTCACGATGAGGAGGGTCGGGTGGTTGGGATTCTTGGAGTTTTGGAGGACATTACGGAGCGTCGCATTGCAGAGCAGGCGCTACAAACGGAGAAGCAGCGAACCGAACAGTTATTGCTGAATATTTTGCCGCAGGCGATCGTTGATCGCCTCAAGACGATCGATGGTTCGATCGCCGATCGGTTTGATGAAGCGACGGTATTATTCGCCGATATTGTGGGCTTTACGGGAATGTCGGCCCAAATTTCGCCGACTCAGGTCGTTAAGATGCTCAATGAAATTTTTTCGACCTTCGATCACCTGGCCGAACTGCATAAACTCGAAAAAATCAAGACGATCGGTGATGCCTATATGGTGGCGGGTGGCATTCCCCTCGCCTGCAACGATCACGCGGAAGCGGTGGCGAATATGGCGCTTGATATGCTGGCCAAGCTAGATGAGATGCGCGAACATCTGGGCTTACCGCTGCAAATTCGGATTGGGATCAACACAGGTCCGGTGGTGGCGGGCGTGATTGGGGTCAAGAAGTTTATCTATGATCTATGGGGCGATACGGTCAACGTTGCCAGTCGGATGGAATCGACGGGCGAACCG
>RDYZ01000161.1:0-6241 GCA_004293855.1 Oscillatoriales cyanobacterium
CACCTTGATGGCAACTCCTGCCAAAGATCGTTAGAACTTCACCTCAAAAAACAATCCATACCGCACCCGGAAAATGGAGTTTGCCTGGGTAAAACCTCACAACCTGGAATGAAATAGGCCAGCGAAACACGAATGACAAACAGAGTAAACTCCGGGCGACGAAACTCTCGGATTGGGAGTATTCAATCCTCAAAGATTTTAGTAGTTGACGATTTGCCAAACAACTTAAAAGTCCTGCGTGGTCTGCTCAAAAATTCAAACTATCAGCTCATTTTCGCGAGTAGTGGCCGTCAGTGTCTGGATCTCGTCCAGAAAAACCGCCCCGACCTGATTTTGCTTGATCTAATGATGCCTGAAATGGACGGCATTGAGGTGTGTCGCCGTCTTAAAGAGTCACCACTCACCGCTGAAATTCCCATCATTTTTCTGACCGCTAGCAACGAGCCTGCAAACCTGATCGAAGCCTTTGACCTTGGGGCTGTGGATTACGTTACCAAGCCTTTTCGGACATCGGAACTCCGCGCCCGTATTGAAACACACCTGAAGCTTTTCCACCTTCAGCAGAAAACCCAGCAAAAAGCCGAACAAGAGAAAATCGTTCGCCATATCGTCGAAGCCATCCATAGTTCCCTCGATATCGAACAGCTCTTTATTCGCACTGTCTCTGAAATTCGGGTTTTTCTGGAACTCGATCGGGTTGCCATCTATCACTACACAAACTCGCAAGCCTACGAGGTCGCTGCTGCGGGTGAAGACGCTCCCCTAGCGGCTGTTTTTCCGCTGTTACCGATCGAGGAAAGCCGCTCCTTCCTGGTTCGTCCTGACAGCACCGACAGCGAAAACACCACCCTCCTCGATCACTGGCAAATTCACCAAGAATTCCGCCTGCCGCTGTTCGATACACCGGGCTTTTACGGCAGTTTGATCATCACAACCCGTCAGCCCGATCCTTTCACCCTCGATCTGCAAGCAGCACTCGCCGACATCGCCAGTCAGCTCGAAGTCGCGATCGCCCAAGCCAAAGTCGTTGACCAACTCCAAAGCACCAACCAGAAACTCGAGCAACTCACCGAACAGCTCGAACAGTTAGCCAACCGAGACGGGCTAACGCAAATCGCCAACCGTCGCCACCTCGAAAAACGGCTCGCCTACGAGTGGCGGCGACTGCTGCGCGAACAGCGCCCCCTGAGTCTCATCATGATCGATATCGACTACTTCAAGCTTTACAACGACACCTACGGCCACCTCCAGGGCGATGAAGGTCTCAAAGCGATCGCCGCGACCCTCAGTCAAGTCATCAAACGTCCAGCAGATTTCGTCGCGCGTTACGGCGGTGAAGAATTCACGATCGTACTCCCCAACACCGACACCAATGGTGCTCTTGTCATCGCCCAACAGGTCCAGGCCGCAGTGGCTCAGCTAGCCATACCCCATGCCGCTAGCCCACTGAGCGATCGCGTCACCCTCAGTCAAGGCATCATTTCCCGGATTCCCAGTTTCGACCTCTCGTGGCAGCAGTTTCTCGATCTGGCCGATCGAGCACTGTATGACGCCAAAATGGCTGGCCGCAACACCTACCAGATCGCAGCATAGCGCTAGAAAAATTATGGCGTTGGTATCGCCAACCGGAGGACGATCGCAACGGGAGCATCCCCTTTGTGTCACCCTCACCCTAAATCCCTCTCACAACTTGGGAGAGGGACTTTGAATCGGTCTCCCCTTCTCCCCTTTTTGGGAGAAGGGGAGAAGGGGATGAGGGACAATTTGCATCAACGGGATGCTCTCGATCGCAACATTGAAAACCTGACGATCAACCAAATTTTGTCTCAGCCAAAGTGGCAAACCAGGGCTTGCTTTAGGATAGCAACTGAACGTGATCGTTGAGATGCACAACGGAATTTTTAAACGCATGAATCGCGTAACGCACGCGCTCTAACTCTGCGGTTAAATTGGCAATGTGAATCTCTAAATTCTCTGGATCAATTCCCTGGACATCAAGCTGTCGTTCTACGGTAATGGTTAAATGTTCCAAAGTTTTAGCCCCAATATTATTAGCACCACCGCGTAGAATATTAACAAGGTAGAAAAAATGGTCCCGATCGCCCGTTTTTAGAGCCACTTGTACATGAGCCTCAAACTTCGCATGAGCCTGAAGAAAAACATCCAGTAATTCATGATAAAGCGACATGTCATGATCACAGCGTTCGAGACCCGCCTCAATGTTTAACGCCAGTAATTGCGCCATTTCTGCATTGGCGCAGCAAATACAGTTTCGCCCCTGTTCTTTGGCTTGAAAGAGAGCGGCATCAGCGGCCAGAATAATATCATGGGACGATGAGCCAACAGCGGGCAACATCGACGCAATTCCAATACTCAGGGTGACTCGCGAACTGGAGAGATGAGCCGTATGTTCTAGGTTCAGATTAGCGAGATTTTTTTGAATTTGGTGGGCAAGATGAATGGCTCCCGGAGCATCTGTATTGGGCAAAATAATGGCAAATTCTTCACCGCCATAACGTGCAACAAAATCCGTCGATCGGCTGACCGATTGCCGCAAGACCTGAGCTACGGAAATCAGACAGACATCACCCTGTGGATGTCCATAGGTATCGTTATAAAGCTTGAAATGATCAATATCAATCATGATGACCGATATGATTTGTTGATCACGTTGTAAGCGTCGATACTCTCGATCGAGATAATTATCTAAGGCACGACGATTGGCAATTTTTGTCAGACCATCAAGATTACTCAGTTGCGTTAATTCAGCATTGGCAAGCTGCAAACTGTAGTGCAAATTAGACTGTTGAATGGCAATAATTAACTGCGAAATCACCGGATCGAGCAGGTCAAAATCAATCTCATTGAGTTTTAACTCTGAGCTATGGATGAGCAACATTCCCCACAGCTTAGAATCCTGAACAATGGGAAAACGATACTCTGATTCAATGTGGCAATGCTGAAACCAATCTCGATCGCTAGAGGTTAAATTCTCAGGCTGGGTCGTGGAGCAAATATGAGGAATTAGTTGGCTGGGTGGACTGATGGGATAATAGACATTCTGTAATGACTCATCCGTTGAGGCGACGATCGAAGGGGATTTTCTCGATGGATAACGGGCGATCACAATGCGATCGACTCCGAGCAATTTACGAACATTTTTAACCGTCGTAGCCAAAATTTGTTGGAGTTGCAGTGACGCATGAATTTCTGTTACCAATTCACGCAAAATAGATTCCTGTTGTGCTTTGATTTGGGCTTGACGACGCAGTTTTGCTAATTCGAGATGATTGGTAATACGAGCGATGAGTTCTTCTACGCGAAAGGGTTTCGTCACATAATCGCTCGCGCCGACCGTAAAGGCTTGCTTGAGGTTACTGACATCATTACTGGCCGTCAGAAAAATAATTGGGATGTCCGCCGTGCTTGGATCTTCCTTCAGCTTTTGGCACACCTCAAGGCCATTCATACCGGGCATCATTAAATCGAGCAGGATCAGATCGGGAAGGCTTTCCTTCGCCCGTTCGAGAGCCTGAATTCCATTCATCGCAAAGGTTAGACGACAAGGAAATGCTGATATTTTTCCTCGCAGAACTTTTAAGTTTTCTGGGATATCATCAACCAGGAGGAGAAGAGGAGTATTGGAGTTGGGGGAGAACGAATTACATCGACTTTCCATTAGTTATTAGCATTAATCCAAAAAAGAAGCCTGGGTACAGTTTTGTGGTTGATCACCGGGTGTCGAGTCATGATTTCAGATGCGGAAATCAATAGGATGTTATGCTATACTAAAGGGCATAATACTTTGAATTTGTATTAGTCATCTTTGCTGTAAATCTACTATGATAATCTTACTATTTTCCTGATCGCACGTGGCGATTTTTTAATACTCGTAAAAGTTTGTCAAAAACGGGCGGTGGATCGGCGACCGCAGCAATTTCTTCACCCGTGCGTGGATGACGGAGGGTGAGTTTCCAGGCGTGGAGCGCTTGTCCTGGCAGGTTAACGCCGATCGTCTGGCCGGAACTGTAGAGCGGATCACCGACGATCGGATGGCCGATGGCGGCACTGTGGACGCGGATTTGGTGGGTGCGTCCGGTTTCCAGACGGAAGAGAACCAGGGTGTAATGACCGAGGCGCTCCATCACCTGCCAGTGGGTCACCGCCAAGCGTCCCCCCTGCTCCACCTCTAGAATGGCCATCTTTTTACGATCGACCGGATGGCGTCCAATGGGACGATCGATCGTGCCGTGGTCGTCGCGGGGAGAGCCGTAGACCAGGCCAAGGTATTCGCGTCGGGCGGTTTTGGCGGCGATCTGTGCCTGAAGCTGCTGATGGGCGAGGTCGGTTTTGGCCACGACGATCGCGCCGGTGGTGTCTTTATCGAGGCGATGTACGATGCCTGGTCGTTGGGTTCCACCAATGCCGGACAGTTGACCCTTGCAATGGTGCAGGAGGGCATTGACAAGGGTGTCTTGCGCGTGGCCGGGGGCGGGATGCACCACCAGACCCACGGGCTTATTGATGATCAGCAAATCATCGTCTTCGTACAGGACATCTAGGCGGAGATCGAGCGGTGTTAGAGTATCGAGGGGTTCCGCCTCCGGAATGGTGATTTCGAGACGATCGCCGGGTTTGAGTTTCTGTTTTTTTTGGGTACAGGTGACATCATTGAGGCGAATGTACCCCTGTTCGATCAAGTGTTGCAGCCGCGATCGCGAGAGATGATTGAGTTGATGGGCGAGCAGGCGATCTAGGCGATCGGAAGTCTCAGCAATCAGAGAAATGGGCTCAGGAATGGGATCAGACATAGCAAGGGGCAAAGGGCTCAAAATTCTCGATATGATGGCCGAATTCAGCAGAGAACTGACACGCGGACGGGCCTAAAGATCGGGCGATCGCGGCGGCTTAATCCCCAGAGTCCGACTCATTTTGATCGTTGGGTATCAGGCTTCACACTGTGCTGCCTTCCTTCAGTATTTCATGCAAACACAGCTACACCACCGCGCTCAACCGATCTCGAGCCCGGTGTACCTCGATCCCAAACCTCCATTTCAATCAGGATGATCACCCGATGAAACCGATCCGTACGGGAAAACTGCGCGTCGAACGTCTGACGATTCCTTTCGCGAAACTGCCGCAACGCCTCCACGGTCTCCGAATTGTCCAACTTTCAGATCTGCACTATACCAACGGTCAGCTTTCCGATCGTCTCCTCAACCAGGCGATCGACACCGCCAACCGCAATGCCCCGGATATTATCGTCCTAACCGGCGACTTTATCCATGATGTCCCGGAGCCGATCGATACGCTCATCCCCTTTCTCAAACGGCTGCACGCCCGCCACGGGATCTATGCCATCCTCGGCAACCACGACATCTACCTCCGCGACGCACGTCACTACGTCACCCGAGCGTTATCGCGTATCGGGATTTGCGTACTGTGGAATCAGGTGGTGTACCCCGCTGGCGACGGCTTAGCCCTAGTGGGTTTGGCGGATTTATGGTCGGGTGAATTTGACCCCGCCCCCGTTTTTCGCGATCTCGATCCGGACGTGCCACGTATTGTGCTGTCCCACAATCCCGATACGGCGGAAACCCTCCGACGCTGGCGCTGTGACCTCATCCTCTCGGGGCATACCCACGGCGGTCAGCTTGTCCTACCATTCCTCGGCCCCCTGCCGAAATACCTTGATTTTTTCCGCTGGATTATTCCAAAACCGTTCTATCCCTATCTGCCGCTCTTGGGTAAAGGGGACTATGTGACGCAGCACTGGGAATGGGCGTCCGGGATGTTTCGCCTCGGTCGCAATCGACTATACGTCAATCGTGGGTTAGGGTCGTATTTTCCGGGTCGTTTGGGCTGTCCGCCGGAGGTGACGGAATTTGTCGCGATCGCCCAGCCCAATGCACCGCAATATGGGTTTGACTAAGCAGCGGATCGGCATAAAAAACACAAAAACCCCGCCACAGTGATGACCGTAGCGGAGTTTACAGGGATTTAAACAGACTGTGCCAGACACTGGCAACAGTTAGCGATTAAGCGATTAGACCTCTTGCATGAAACAATTTTTTCTTTTCCCTCATCCCCCAACCCCTTCTCCCAAGATGGGAGAAGGGGAGCAAAAATCCCTCTCCCTGCTTGGGCTACCGTGTATACATAAGTGTTCAAATCACTTATCTAGGCCAATTTGAGGCTCAAAGCCTTGCTACCTTGATGCCTCCAAACCTCGAAAAATCGT
>RDYZ01000161.1:6246-9078 GCA_004293855.1 Oscillatoriales cyanobacterium
AGAGGATTTCAGCCTCAATTTTCCGTGGTCTCTTGGCTCCAAGAAGGGCTGCTTTCCTTTCTCTGATAGATTTTGAGAGATGTGTAAACACCGTAGCCCTGCTTGGGAGAGGGATTTAGGGAGAGGGTTAATATCCGTGCAAGAGGTCTATTAGCCCGAGCGATTAGTTGGAGCGATCGCTCAGGGTCGCCACCGGATTCGGAATTACCTGCGCGTTATTGCCCAAACCGCGCGTTTCGTAGGCATCCGCATAGGCTTGGATCGAGAGGCGGTTAATCGCCACGGTTTGGGTGTCGTAGGTTTGCATCGCCACCTTGGGATAGCAGCCGATCGCCACGATTAACACCAGGAAGCTCACCGCCACAGCAATTTCGCGCGGTTGGCTATCCCGAAATATCGCTTGACCGGGTAGCACACAGTTCGTCCCAAAACAGACCGCCGCTTGGCTGTCGAGGAAATCCTGACGGCGGTTCGGGTCGGTAATGTCGCAGCTTGGGATGGCTTGTTTGCCAAACACCGAACCGTGAAACACTTGGCGCACCATCGACAGCAGATAGATCGGCGTCAAGATCACCCCCACCGCCGCGAGGAAGACGATCACACTCCGGAAGGTGATGCCATAGAAATCACTGGTCGCAATGCCCAGGAACACCGACACTTCGCTCGCAAACCCACTCATACCGGGTAGAGCGATCGAGGCCATCGCCCCAGCCACGTACAGCGCGTACACCTTCGGCATCAAAATACCAACACCGCCCATATCCTTCATCGACAGGGTGTGGGTACGGTCATAGGTAACACCTGTTAGGAAGAACAGCATCGCCGCGATCAAACCGTGGGAGATCATTTGCAACATTGCGCCATTGATTCCGAGGTCGGTAAACGAGGCAATCCCGATCAGCACAAAACCCATGTGTGACACTGACGAATAGGCCAAACGGCGCTTCATATTGGTCTGTGCAAACGAGGCCAAGGCGCCGTAGACAATGTTGATCACACCGATCGTCACCAGTGCCGGAGCGAAGTAAATATGGGCATCAGGCAGCATTCCCATATTGAAACGCATCAAGCCATAGGCTCCCATCTTCAGCAAAACACCGGCCAGGATCATCGAAACCGGAGCCGAAGCTTCGCCGTGGGTGTCCGGCAGCCAAGTATGGAACGGAAACACTGCGAGTTTGACGCCAAAGGAAAACAGCAGACCCGCGTATAGACCGATTTCCAACGACAGTGGCAACGCCCGACCGGTCAGCTCAGCGATATCAAAGGTGAGCGGCCCACCCACAAAGGCAAAGGCTAGGGCTGCCACTAGGATAAAGACCGATGAAATCGCCGTGTACAGCAAAAACTTGGTTGCGGCCTGTTGGCGTTTCGGGCCACCCCAGATACAGACGAGCAGGTACACCGGTACCAGCTCGATTTCCCACATGATGAAAAACAGGAGGAAATCCTGGGCAATGAAGACGCCGATTTGCGCTGCGTACAGCACCAGCATCAGGAAATAAAACAGGCGAGGCTTACGATCGACCTGCCACGCCGCCAGAAGTGACAGGGTTGTCACAAAGCCAGATAGCAGCACGAGGGGCATTGAAACCCCATCGATCGAAACCGCCCAACTCAAACCCAGTTGGGGAATCCAGTCAAATTTTTCCACCAACTGGAACCCGGCCACACTCGGATCGTAGTGATCCAAAATGACCTTGATCATTAAGGCAAAATCTGTGATGGCAACAACGATCGAGTACCAACGCAGGGTTTTACCATCGGTATCCGGAATCAGGGGAATCAGGCAAGCAGCGAGGAGGGGGAACGCGAAGATTGCGGTCAACCACGGAAATGTATCAGGAAGCATTTACGTCTTGTATCGTCGTGGGACGATGTTCTATTACGGGCGATCTACGGTTTTCCAAAGCGTATCGTTTGCTTGATGATTGAGGCTCGCCTCCCAACCCAGACGGTTTAGGCGGAGCACTGGGGCGAATCTCGGTAGATCTGGGCGATATCAGCACCCGCACTCCCATGAGGTCGGGTCGAAATTGCATCATGTACCGCCCCACGAAACGGGTCGTGCGATCGTCCTAGCACGTAAGAATTAACGCCATATCGTTAATTGGAGAAACCGTTATCAACAATTGTCTCGTATATTTTACGTTTCTTAAACGCGGTCTATGCTTTTTGATGAATCTTTGGGGTTATTTGTATTTAATCAAAGAAATTTACAGAACTAGACAGTTACGACTGCTGTGGTGTTTCGGATTGGTGCGAAGGAGATTAACGGCGGAAAGGAGCAGCAAAAGCAGGTTGATCGTCCCATCCGGGCCATTCGACCGCTAAGATATGTATCCGTGATACGGCTTGATTTAATAATTTGATAGTTTCCCGGTTTGCACGATGAATGAGTTTTTTCTGAATGTGTCGCGCTATCCGCGCTACCTGATCACCTTTACCCTAGGGGTGTTTTACTCCATCTATGAGTGGCTAAAACCCCTCGGTAAACGTCCGGTGACGCTGGCGGCTTTGGTGGGAATTGCAATTTCGGGCTTCTTTTTTGTCACGTTTACGCTGCGGGCGATGTTGGGGTTGGCGTAAATCCGGTGGGGAGCGATCGCCGTGGCACGGGTCAGAGCGGTGTCGGCTGACTCGCCCTCCCCTGACCCACTCTCCCCACGCCGATCGGGTTTAAGCCGAAATTCCCGGAGCCGGTTGTCCTGTCGTGTTCAGTCACGTCCAGTCCAGGGCAAACGCATACTCGGCAGACCCTCACCCTAAATCCCTCTCCCAGGCCGGGCTACGGTGTTTACACATCTCTCAAAATCTATCAGAGAAAGGAAA
>RDYZ01000162.1 GCA_004293855.1 Oscillatoriales cyanobacterium
GATAAGTACTTATGCTTAGGCGGTAAACCCAATTCCACCCGGTCTGATCGGGTTTGTCCGTATCTTGTATATCACCGCTAGGGTTGGATGATAATATTCAAATCAAATTAGAACTTATCTAGAACATTAAGAGGATAGAGATTCATGAAATACCTGGCGCGGTTGCTTGCCGTTTTCAGTCTTGCGGTTGCTTGCGTCTTCGCGTGGGGCGGTGACCTCGCCGCTATGGCTGCTCCGAGCCCGATCGTCGCGGCAGCAGAAGGTGAGCTGGTGAATCCCGCTGATGCTAAACGGGTCGAGATTGGTTATAAGATCGATATTAACAACACCAATATTCGCCAATTTCGTCAGTTTCGTGGCCTATACCCGACTCTTGCGGCGAAGATTGTAAACAATGCGCCTTACGAAAAAGTTGAGGATCTCTTGGATCTCCCAGATCTGACGGACTCTCAAAAGGAACGCCTTGAAGCAAATTTTGAGAACTTCATCGTCACTCCTCAGGAGGCTTTCCTCAATGAAGGTGACGAGCGCTTTAATAACGGCATTTACTAAACCCAAAGGTCAGAAACCACGGGTCTTAGATTAAATCATGGTCAAAGCCTTGGATGTCTGTGGGACATCTAAGGCTTTTTTGCTGGGGGTGATAGGGGTGATGGAGACGATCGCACCCTCTCGCCACAATCCCACAGGACAATCCCAAAACACGATCGGCTAGCACGATCGCAGCACACGATAGTATTAAGGGCGACGTTTTTTCGTCCCCATGTGTGCGATCTGCTGTGTGCATCGCACGTTTGACCGCTATTCGCTAATTGCACCCCATAACTGTCGTGAGTCATTCCGAAACAATTGCTGCCCATGGCGGCGTATTGATTGATCGCATCGCTCCTGCCGATCGCAAACAAGAATTTCTGGCCCAAGCCGAGACTCTGCCCCGTCTAACGCTGGACGATCGCCACTTTTCTGACCTGGTTCTGATCGCGATCGGTGCAGCTAGCCCGCTGATCGGGTTTATGGGTCAGGCCGACTACGAAACCACCGTTACGGACATGCGTTTGGCTAACGGGTTACCCTGGTCCGTGCCGATCACCCTCAGCGTTTCCACCGAAACCGCCGCAAAACTGACCGAAGGTGAGCTGGTTCGTCTCGATGACGCAAACGGTCGTTTTGTGGGTGTGCTGGAACTGACGGAAAAGTATACCTACGACAAAACCAAAGAAGCGATTAACGTTTATCGCACGGATGAGGATAAACACCCCGGCGTCGCTGCGGTCTATGCCCAAGGCGATGTGAACTTGGCGGGTCCGGTGTGGTTACTGCAACGGGATGATCATCCGCTGTTTCCGACGTATCAGATCGACCCGGCTACAAGCCGTCAGCTTTTTCTCGATCGGGGTTGGAAAACCGTCGTCGGCTTCCAAACCCGCAACCCGATCCACCGTGCCCACGAGTACATCCAAAAATGCGCTCTGGAAACCGTGGATGGTCTGTTCCTACACCCGCTGGTCGGCGTGACCAAGAGTGATGACATCCCCGCTGATGTGCGGATGCGTTGCTACGAGATCATGGTGGACAACTATTTCCCCACTGATCGCGTCATCATGGCGATTAACCCCGCATCGATGCGCTACGCCGGTCCCCGTGAAGCGATTTTCCATGCCCTCGTGCGTAAAAACTACGGTTGTACTCACTTCATTGTGGGTCGTGACCATGCCGGTGTGGGTGACTACTACGGAACCTACGACGCCCAATACATCTTTGATGAGTTTGAGCCTGGGGAGTTGGGCATCACTCCCATGAAGTTTGAGCACGCATTCTACTGCAAACGAACGCAGTCGATGGCGACGAGCAAAACCAGCCCCAGCACAAAGGACGAGCGGATTCACCTTTCGGGTACGAAGGTGCGCGAAATGCTGCGTAATGGCGAGCTACCGCCGCCAGAGTTTTCGCGTCCGGAAGTGGCAGCAGAACTGGCCCGCGTGATGCACCAGTAGAAACCCGTTTGCTCACATTCTTCAGACCTTTGAGGTTTTCAAAACCTCAAAGGTCTCGCTCTCTCGATCCGTTTACAGTCAGTTCAATCATGTTTAGAACCGATCGAGAGCGTTGAGCAGAGTCGTTGGCGTAGCCTTCGCACAGCGAATAACGCGGTTTTTGAGCCGATAGAACCGAGTCAATAGGTTTCGTTTTTGATTGGACTGACTATACTGATTGAATTTTCAGCCTGGACTTCAGGATGTAGTCGGTTTCTCGCGTTCTAGGGTAGAAACCTGATCGTCGAAACCCATAATGTCCACAAACCCCGACAGTCTCGACGGCTTGAATGCCGCTTTACGATCGAGATCGTGGGATAATATCGCCGACTTAAATCCCAAAAGAGAGCGTCATGCCCATCACCGGAGATCGCCGCGCCATCCTAGTTTTAGCCGATGGAACCACCTTTGAAGGGTGGTCGTTCGGCGCAGAGGGAACCACGATCGGCGAAGTTGTGTTCAATACCGGAATGACCGGCTACCAGGAAGTTTTAACCGACCCGAGCTATTGCGGTCAATTAGTGACGTTTACCTATCCTGAACTGGGCAACGTTGGTGTTAATGACGATGACGAGGAGGCTGCGCGTCCGTTCGTGATTGGTGCGATCGCCCGTAACATCAGCCGTCGTCCGAGTAACTGGCGATCAACCCAAAGTCTGACGGATTATCTGATCAAATACGGTATCCCTGGCATTTACGGCATTGATACCCGTGCGTTAACGCGGAAGCTGCGATCGGTCGGCTCCATGAACGGCGGCATTTCCACCGAGTTAAGTGCGGATGAACTGCTGGCTCAGGTGCAGTCGGCTCCCAGCATGACCGGGCAAAACCTGGCCGCTCAGGTCTCGACCTCAGAAGCCTACGAATGGACGGAAGCGACGCCAGATGAGTGGGAATTTAGCCCCAGTGCCAAGGCGTCCACCCCCGCAAAATATACGATCGTTGCGATCGACTTTGGCGTCAAACGCAACATTTTGCGCCGCCTCGCTAGTTATGGGTGTCGTGTGATTGTTGTGCCCCTCAGTACGTCACCGGAGGACATCCTCAAGCACAATCCGGACGGTATTTTCCTCTCGAATGGTCCGGGCGATCCGGCGGCAGTCACCGAGGGCGTTGCCACCGTGCGGGCGTTGCTGGATGCGGGCAAACCGATGTTCGGCATTTGTATGGGTCACCAGATTTTGGGTCAGGCGATCGGAGCTGAAACCTTTAAGCTGAAATTTGGTCACCGGGGTCTAAATCAGCCCTGCGGTATGGAACAAAAGCAGGTGGAGATCACCAGCCAAAACCACGGTTTTGCGATCGATGCGGATTCGCTGGATGCACAAATCGAAGTGACGCACCTCAATTTGAACGATCGCACCGTGGCCGGTTTGCGCCATAAAACCCTGCCGGTTTTCTCGGTGCAGTATCACCCCGAAGCCAGCCCCGGCCCCCACGATGCGGATTATCTCTTTGAGGAATTCGTCAAGGCGATCGAGGCTGCAAAAGCCGCCTAGGATCGGTCTGCGGCTCCGCAACCCGGTTTCTGACGCTCATGCGGCTGTGAAGTCTAGCTTTCCGGCAATACACATCACACGCCCTCTACACCCTCTGTCTTGATGGTTTAGAGGGTGTTTTGTGATTCGCAGCATTCACCAGATAGCCCAAGGTAAGGCTTAATATTTCGATACAAAACGTTAAGATAACAGCAGAGTGATATTTCTTTGCAGCATTAGCCGCCGTTGATCGTGACCACCACACCCACCCCCCTCCGCCTCGATCCAAGTTCCTACCGCCGTGATGATTGGCAGCGTGGCTACCAGTCCCAGCGCCAAGAATCTGCCCAGTGGTTGAGCGAGGACGCGATCGAGGGAACGATCCCCCCCGAGTTAAACGGCACATTTTTTCGCAATGGCCCCGGTCTTCTCGATATTGGCGGTACACCGATCGCCCATCCCTTCGACGGCGACGGCATGATTAACGCGATCGCCCTGACCAACGGACGCGCCCATTTTCAAAATCGCTACGTTCGCACCGCAGGCTTTGTCGCCGAGCAAAACGCCGGAAAGCTGCTCTATCGCGGCGTTTTTGGTACGCAAAAACCGGGCGGCTGGCTGGCGAATATCTTCGATACCAACTTTAAAAATATTGCCAATACGAATGTGATCTATTGGGGTGGTAAACTGCTGGCCCTGTGGGAAGGATCGCAGCCACACCGCCTAGACCCCAAGACGCTTGAGACGATCAGCCTGGAGGATTTGGACGGTACGCTGGCGCCTGGTGAAGCCTTTGCAGCCCATCCCCGCGTCGATCCCGCTTGCGCTGCCGATGGCGGTCAGCCCTGCCTGGTGAATTTTGGGGTGAAAGCGGGGTTATCTAGCACAATTCACACCTTCGAGTTTGCTCCTGATGGGACGCTGCTGCGTCGTCATGCGCGATCGATTCCTGGTTTTGCCTTTATGCACGACATGGCGATCACGCCACGTTACAGCGTGTTTTGTCAAAATCCGGTGACGTTTAACCCGCTCCCCATGCTCTTGGGCTTCAGTGGAGCCGGAGCCTGCATTAAATTCGATCCCAAATCCCCCACGAAAATCTACCTCTTGCCACGGGATGGCGGTGAACTGGAGATCTACGAAACCGATCCCTGTTTTATCTTCCACCACGCCAATGCCTATGAATCGGGCGAGGAGATGATTCTCGATTCAATTTGTTACGCCAATTTCCCCACCGTCGAGGAAAACACAAGCTATCTCGATGTGGATTTTGACGCTCTCCCCCCCGGTGAACTCTGGCGGTTTCGGATCAATCGCAGCACTGGCCAAGTTCGCCGTACGGTTCTCGAATCGCGCTGTTGTGAGTTTCCCTCGCTGCATCCCGATCGCGTGGGTCGTCCCTACCGTTATCTCTACAGCGGCGCCGCTGCTCAGCCCAGTGGTAATGCTCCCTTGCAGGCGGTGATCAAGCTGGATCTTGAGGCCGATTCGACGCCCAGCGATCGCCAAATTTATAGCGTGGCACCCCGTGGCTTTACGGGTGAGCCGGTGTTTGTGCCGCGTCCCGGTGGCACGGCGGAGGATGATGGCTGGCTGCTGCTGTTGGTGTATGAATCGGCGCAGCATCGCTCCTCGTTGCATATCCTCAAGGCTCAGGATATTGAAGCAGGGCCGATCGCCAAGCTCAATTTGCCGTACCACATTCCCTATGGGTTACACGGCAGTTTTACCCCGGAGGTGTTTATCCCAGCGAGCTAGGAGCGGTCAGGTCACCCATAGCACTGTTTCCGACGATCGCAACGCGACAGCTCTACGGATGGACGGTTTTTCGGTCTCGATCGCACAGAGACGCTGAACTATAACTAGGAAAAGCACGCAAGGCCGGATGCACATCAGCTTGCACGTCGGCTTGCACGTCGGCGCCAGCCCGATCAAAATCTGTAGAAACCAATCAATCCATTGAGAATCAGGAGAGAAAACCATGCCGGGATTCGGAGACATGATGCAAAAAGCCTTCTACCTGGGGGTGGGATTGGCGTCCTATGCCAGCGAACAGGCCAGTGGACGTTTTGGGGAACTGCAAGAGCGGGCGCAAAAACTGGCCGATGAACTGGTTGCACGGGGGGAAATGACCGCTGAGGAAGCGCGGCGTTTTGTGGATGAGGTGATGCAGCAGGGCAAAGAGGCCGCAGCCCAAGCGATGGATCAGGCCACCAAGGCCGCAACCCAGACCGATCGCGCGGCGTCATCACCCCACCGTCAAGCTCAGACCCCAGAGGAGACGCCGAAGGGGCCGCGCCGCATTGAAATTCTGGATGAGGACGACGAGCCGACCCCCGCCGCCACTGCGGATACCACGACTCAACGCCCATCGCCATCTCCCTCGATTTCCGCAGACACTTCGATCGGTGATCTGCACAGTCAAGTCGCGGCCTTAAAAGACGAACTCCAACGGTTACGACGCGATCGTTCCTAACGTCTAGGGATTGACATCCTCCTCGGCCCCAACGCCGGAGGATTCCTCCCCACGTCAAGCCTCTGGGGTTAGTCGCTGAATCGGGGTCAAGACAGCAGTGCTAGTCTGGTCTCAGGACGTTTTTAGGCAAGCTGGAATTACCAGGCAAGCCGACCGTGAGACGCAGGGTTGGACGCGAAAGGCGACCCCGTCCAAGCTTGACGATCGGCATTAGCCTCGCAACTCTGGGGATCTAAGCACGTCC
>RDYZ01000433.1 GCA_004293855.1 Oscillatoriales cyanobacterium
CGCGATCGCCAACCCTCGGAACAAAATTACACACGGCTCCGTCCTATAATTAGGGATAATCTACGGCAAGGTTAACCCGCTCGCTGAATAGACCTCCCCCTCATCTCTTAATTCTTCCCCTTTTCACCTTTTTCAGGAGTTTTCCACCATGAGCGCACGTATTGGCACAGATACCGCAGACATTCTACCGGGTAGTTTTGGCGCGGACATGATTCTGGGTCTGGGTGGTAACGATCAAATTGATGGGAATGCGGGCAGCGATACCCTGGCGGGTAATGCCGGGATCGACACAATTTTTGGTGGGGCAGATAACGACTTTCTGATCGGCGGCCAGGATAACGACTGGCTGTATGGCAATGGGGGGAACGATACGATTTTTGGCAACAAGGGCCTCGACCTAATTGAAGGGGGCGGCGGGGATGATCTCCTTTTCGGTGGTCAGGGAGATGATGTCATCGTCGGCGGTCTTGGAAATGACGTGATCCGAGGTGATTTAGGAGTGGATAGTTTAGTTGGGGGGTCGGGTGCTGATGTGTTTGTGTTGACCCGAACCAGTGGGGGTAGCACGTTAGAAGAAGCGGATACGATCGTTGATTTTGTGCCGGGGATTGACAGCATCGGACTGGCGGATAGTATCGATGCCAAAAGTCTTAACATCACGTTTCAGGCGATCGCCAATAGCAGCTCTAACGTAAATGTCATTTTGCAGGATCTTCGCAGTGGGCAAATCCTGGCGATCGTGGAAAATGTACGGCGCAGTGATTTTACCAATAACGATATTTTCACAACCATTTTGGACGCTTCGTCCAATATCGATCCCGGCGAAATTCCTGGCAGCGAAACAGACACGGATGGCAGTGGTGGCAATTCTGGTGGTGGTTCAACACCGAATACGGTGACGCGCGACAGTGTGGGCAAGTCGGCACCACTGACAACCAATATGACGATCGTGGCGACGGAAGATGGTACTTACAAGTTTTCGTCAAGTGATTTTTCGTACTTTGATATTGATCAAGACCCGTTTGCAGGTGTACGCATTACGTCGTTACCAGGGCAGGGCGATCTATTCACTCAGTCCGTGGCGAAAGATGCGACTACGGGTGTCACGACGACTACAAATCAGCCTGTGACAGTGGGGAGCAGTTTAGCGGTGTCGGCGTTGTCGTCACTTGTGTTTGTTCCCGATCCGGGTACAAAGGGGGCGAATTACGCAAGTTTTACGTTCCAGGTTAGCGATGGTGCAAACCTCAGCAACGTCGGCACGGCTGCGGTCATTGTTAAGGCGAAGAGTTTAACGCCGATCGGCGAGACGAATGTTGCACCGCCCGAGATCGACGCGATGACGATCACAACGGATGCGACGGAGCCGGAAAATGGTGCGAATACAACGGTGCAGTTACTGACCGATATTGACTTGTCGGATGATAGCGGCAAGCTGACCAAAGCGACGGTATCGCTACTCCAGGGATCACCGGCGACGGG
>RDYZ01000434.1 GCA_004293855.1 Oscillatoriales cyanobacterium
TTACTCCCTTCCCGCTGTAAGGCATGGTAAAATATGAAATAAAAAGACAGTAAAAAAATGAACCAAAACGAGGCGCTTCTGAACAAGCCGTTAGATCTCAAAGATTGGCAGAAGCAGTTCAATCGACATCAACAAGAGTACATAAGGCATCGATTGGAAGCAATCAAATTACTTTATGAAGGATATAGTCGGAAGCAAGTCAGTCTAAAACTAGAATGCAGTTACGATACTCTAACAAGATGGATCGATAAATATTTAAAAGGTGGATTATCAGAGTTAGTTCTTCCCATTACTCATCAAAAGCGCAGTCGGCTATCAGTAGAGCAGCAGCAACAGTTAAAGATAATGATAACAACCCAAAGACCAACAGACTATGGGATCGAGAGGAATATGTGGACTGGGGAAATAATTGTGCAAGTACTGAAGTCAAGATTTAATGTGGAGATGAAAGATTCTCGAGTCTATGAGATACTTGCAGAACTTGGTTTGTCTTACCAAAGAGGGCATCGAGACTATGCTAATGCAGACCCACAAGCCCAGAAAGATTGGGTTAATGCCGTTAAAAAAAACTAGAAACAGTACATGAACACGAACGGATTGTATTCTTCGATGAGTTTGCAGTATATGATCGCCCCAGCTTGTTCTATGGATGGGCTGAGCGCAATACCCGCCCAGAGGTAAAAAGTGATGAAAGTAAGCGCAACAAACTCAATGGGATGCTTTGTGTTGATGCCATAAGCGGGGAAGAATTTTTCAGACTTAGTGTTGGGGCTAAAACCGAAAATGTATCTGAGTATCTGGCTGAGCTCTGTTTGGACAGCATAGAAGCTGGTTACACAGAGCTTTGCATTATGATGGATAGAAATCCAACCCATAAAGAAAAAATGCAGAATCAGTTGAAATTGCATTTAGAGCAAATGGGTCTCAGCCAAGAAATCAAGGTGGAGTATCAGCATATTCCAGCTTATTCACCAAAACTGAACTTGGTGGAGTATGTGATCCATTTATTGAGATTAAGGTTTTTACATCACTTACCTATTGGCAAAACATTAGGAGATATCACTAATCAGCTAGAGCAGTTTTTTGAATCCAGTCAATTTCTCTCAAAAATACAATTACGAAAAACACTGGATTTTATCTTTTCATTAATTCACTGATCTTATAGCGGGAAGGGAGTAAATCCCCAAAAATTAGAGCGGCGCTTCGCGCCACTCTAATTTTTGGGATTTATTCGGTTGTTATATTTTATTGGTGACTTTTTGGCGATCGCTAATCATGCTAATCATGCTAATCATATAGATGATAAACAATATGACTATTACCAGATCAATAATCACCGCAGTTCCTGCTTGACCAAGATATTGTCTGCCGTAAATCAGTACTAAACTAACAAAGGTCAGCTTGCTAATAATTGAAATAACCACAATTAATGGGCGATTTAAGGAGTTAAATGCCCCATATATTTGCATCGCTCCCAC
>RDYZ01000163.1 GCA_004293855.1 Oscillatoriales cyanobacterium
GTTTGGGGGTGATCTGGGTCGCGGTTGTTTCGACTACGGTGGAAATCGGGGGCGGTGGGGGCGATCGATCGGGCTCTGACATGGGATTGAGCATTCGCAACTTCGAGCATTTGCCCGCGAGGTCTGACCTGGTACTACGATCGGGCGGCGACCAGTTGATCCAGTTCACGCTGCATCACCGATCGCACCTGGTCACAGCAGTGTTCAACATACTGCCGATCGCGGGCCGCCTCCCGTCCCGATCGCTCAAAGACGATCGGCTTACAGATGCGCGTTTGAATCGCGACCGGCAGCGGTAGATTGGGCCACGGGCCGATCGATATCCCCCAGGGTAAACCGAGATAGACCGGGTACACCTCCGGATCAAGATCGCGATTTCCCGGCCACTGCATCCAGCCGCGATCGTGCCATTGTTTCGCTAGCGGGTAGATATCTTCCAAAATGATCAGGGTTTCGTGGGCGCCATTGGAGATCACCGGCACGATCGGCACATTGCACCGCAACGCCAGTTTAATAAACCCAACCCGACTGGCAAATTCAATGCGATGGCGCTGGCGATAGGGACGAAACACATCCTGAGCCCCACCGGGATAGACCAAGACGCTTGCACCGCTCGTTAAGGCGGCGATCCCCATTTTGGGATGGGCCTGGAGTGCGCCAAACTGGGCCGCTTTTTGTGACAGCGCAACGGACTGATACCAAAGATTGCGATGGGACAGGCCATACATGGGGCGGGTCAGACCCTCACGGCGAAACCAGTCGTACATCGTCATGTACATATCCGGTGCGGCGAGGCCGCCATTGTGTGATCCCACGAACAGCGCCCCCGATCGCGGCACATGCTCCCAGCCACTGGTTTGCACCCGAAAATAATGGTCGTAGAGCCAACGCCAAATCGGCATCCAGCGGGCGATTTCGGTCGGGTCGCGATCGTCGAGCGACCAGCCGTATTCCTCAGGCTTGCGAGGATCGTGAGGCATCGATGGGGGCATGGCGATCAGGACAGATAACGATGGGGAACCAAGGTTTGCAAACACGGTGGGGTCTGCAAACATTTGTAAACCTTAGTGTAATCCGGTTCTGTTTCGCGATGGTTGGGCTTGGGCTTTAGGCTTGGGCTTGACGGGCGCTTTGTAAAAACTGCCCCCATTTCGCGGCGAGTTCCAGATCGGTGAAGGGGAGGTAAACCGGTTCATCGGTGGTGCGATCGAGCTTTAAGACGAAGCGCTTCCCCTTGGGGAGGTCAGCCAAATCGCGATCGATCTCCACCCGCCGATCGTCCACGAGCAAATAAATATCCTGGATGTCCGCGAGATCAAATTGACCGTATTCGAGAATGCCGCGCCGTCGCGACACCCCCCAAGTCAGGGTCGAATCCTTCATTCCCAGCACGGACAACACATCGTATTTGGCGCGATCGAATTGACGTTCCCAAGCTTGAAACACCGAAACTTTTTGATACTCATTCCACCCCGCCCAGGCCAAGCCAATAAACAGCGCGAGCAATGGTAACCACATCAAACCGCGTTCCATAATCCTGATTTGCCCCGTATGCGTAAATCGTCTGTGTCCGTGGACATCAATCGTAAATCTCAGCTTAGAAGGTTCGTCAAGGAATAGAGCCAACGCATCCGCGTCCTGATTCCCCGAAGAACGGCAAAAACCTTAATGTGAATCCGTTTCGAGTCGGGCGCGAATACTGGACAATAGAAACACTCGCCTCGCCACTCTCTGCAATTTTGCCCCTGTTGCTGTGTCTGCATCTCCTCACTATCAGAGTCGCCTGTTTAACTTTTTGACCGATCGCGCCCTGCGCTGGGGCGATCGGGCGGCTCAGGCGTTGCGGCACGCGCAGATCGCGGCCAAAACCGTGGCGCGATCGGTGCTGTTACCGATCTGGGTGATCGCGGAAAATCTCGGCATCAGCCCGCCGAAACTGCCGGGTTTTAGCAGCTCCGTGCGTGATCGATCGTTTTTTGCACCCGGTGTGGAGGATGAACCGAACCAAGATTATGCCCACGGACTCGCCGCAGATGCTCCGATCCGCGCGACGCTCACCCTGCTGGAGGCAGCGGGCTGGCCGACCGTGGATCGTCTCGAGCGTGAGGCGCTTCAACCCGCGACCTCTGACCCGCCCTCCCCGCTGCACTGGCTGCGAGATCGGTTCAAACGTAAACCTCTGCATCCCCAGCACACCAACACCACAGCACCAGAACCGCTGACCATCCAACTCAGTCCACGGGAATTACACGCGATCGCTCCCCACCCCCAACAAACCCACCCCTCACCGATTCGCGGACTCGCTAGCGAACTGGGGCGGAGTGACTTGGTGTTAGTGGCTGCGAACAATGAAATCGTCGCCTATCTGGGAACGTTGCCGCAGCAAACCTTGGATCACACGGTGCGGATTGTGCTGAACCAGCTTGCTCCGGCCTCTCTAACCGCCGCTCGATCGGGTGTTGTGGCTCTCCCCCCAATGATCAGCCAGTTTGTCCACCCCCTCGTCACACGCCTTGATGCAGGACTCGCCAGCCTTGAGGCCCGATCGCAACCGCCCTCGGGCTTTGCGATCGCCCAATCCTTTGACCTCCATCACAGTTTTGCTGAAGCGGCGCTAGAAACTGCGATCGAAACGCCCTTAGATCAGCTTCAAACCTTACCCGCCTCCAATCTGCAAGCGCTGGAATTATCATTCTCCACCTCGCTCCAGTTCGTGACGCGATCGCTCCGACCCCGTGCGATCGGTGAGTCTGGCGAAGATTCCCAGAATTACCAGAATTCCCAAACGTCGCATCCAACTCAACCCCACCGGCTTAATTTGGGTCACAATCCGGCGCTGCGTGCGTCCCTACGAGCGCTCAACGCTTGGGCAACGGCGGAACGGGACTCCACAGAGGTTACGGCGACGGATGATGATCGCGCCTCACGGACCACGATCGACGGCTCGCAGTGGCTGATCGATCCCGCCGATCCCTGGTGGCGGAATGCGATCGATCTGGCGCGGGCGGCGATCGCCTCTACCGTGAGTGCGATCGTTCCGACTCAGCCAGCAACCTCCTTGGAAGCCGATCTCCCGCCGGATTTTAGCCGCTCTCTTGGGCTAGGCGATCAACCGTTACACTCCAAAACTGCCAATCGTTGGCGCGACTGGTTCACCGATCGTGACGACTCGTCCCCGAATTCCACCAACAACACCCCCAGCCCGATCGTCTCGACCGCTCCGGCGGCTCCCACCGATCACACCAGCCCAGAAACCGACATCCTTAACCCGATCGTTGCGACCACGCCTGCGAAAGCTGCCCCTCGATCGCCTTCCCCCCACACCGCCAGTGGCCTCGACTTCGATCCCGACTGGATCGAGGCCAAAGTGCAGCAAAGCCACTATGTGATGCATCCCCTGGAACGGGTGCTGCGGTGGTTGGATCGCGTGATGGCCGCGATCGAGGCTTGGATTGACACGGTAATCGAGGCGATCGGTCAGTGGTGGTCTCGGCGACAGGCATCCTAAATGGACAGATCCCCCAACGAACAAGACCCATCGGCGGACATGCCGATCGTCGCAGCCCTGCGCGACCTCGCCGATCGTCCCCACGCCCGGTTTTATTTGCCCGGTCACAAGGGGGGACAGGGATCGCCCGAGGTGTTGCGTCAGTGGTGGGGTGAGTCACTGTGGCGGGCGGATCTGCCCGAACTGCCCGATTTTGATAATTTGTTTGCCCCGGAAGCGGCGATCGCAGCGGCTCAACAGTTAGCCGCGCACACCTTCGGCGCCGATCGCACCTGGTTTCTCTGCAATGGTTCCACCGCAGGCGTGATCGCGGCACTGTCGGCGGTCTGTCGTCCGGGAGATCGGGTGTTGCTGCCACGTAATGCCCATCAATCGGCGATCGCAGGGTTAATTCACTGTGGCGCGAGGCCCGTGATCGCAGCTCCAAACTACGATGCGATCTGGGATCTGGATCGAGGTTTAACGCCCGAAACCGTGGCGCAGGCGATCGAACATTACCCCGATCTCGCAGCCATTCTGGTCGTTTCGCCCAACTATTACGGCCAAAGTTGTGACCTCACCGCGATCGTGGCGATCGCCCACCAACGCCCCACCCTTGCACAACCAAACACAAGCTTCGGTTCAGGTTCCAGCTCAAACCTAAACCCAAACCCAAACCGTCCGATCCCCGTTATCGTCGATGCCGCCCACGGCTCACACTTTGCCTTTCACCCCGATTTACCCGCTTCCGCCCTCGCCTGTGGAGCGGATCTCGTAATCGAATCCACCCATAAAACCCTTGGGGCACTATCCCAGGCGGCCATGCTGCACCTTCAGGGCGATCGCGTCGATCCCGATCGCATCGATCGCGCCCTCGCCTGTGGGCAATCCACCAGCCCGAATGCCCTGCTATTGGCGTCGCTGGATGCAGCACGGCAGCAAATGGCCGTAAACGGGCGATCGCTGCTCGATCACACGTTGGCTCTCGCCGATCGATTTCGATCGGGCTTACGGGATCGCGGCTGGATGGTGCTGGACGATCCGGGGCGGGCGGATCGGTTCGATCACACCCGGATCACCGTCCGCACTGCCGATGCGGGGATTTGCGGCTATGATGCGGATGCATTTCTCTACGCACGTAACGTGGCCGCCGAGCTGCCGACCGATCGTCATCTCACCTTTGTCGTGACGATCGGCAACACCGACGCGGATATTGATCGCGCCTTGGCAGCCTTTCGTGAGCTCGAAGCCCGCCGATCGTCGGTTGATCCCCAGCAAGGCCGCGTGACGACTCGTGCGATCCCCGCACCAACGTCATTTCCCTTCAGCGAACCGGTGATTCGTCCGCGCGATGCCTTTTTTCTGCCCAGCGAAACGATCGCGATCACCGATAGTTGTGGCCGACTCAGTGCCGCCACCCTTTGCCCCTACCCACCCGGAATTCCGCTACTCATTCCCGGCGAACGCATTACCCAAGGGGCGATCGAGGCGCTGCAACAGACCCTAGCCGCTGGCGGAACGGTCACGGGTTGGCCAACACCGGGGCGACTGCGGGTGGTGTGCGATCGTGAATCATCCCATTGACCGGGATCAGCAGCCCGATCGACCCAAGTTGATCCCGTTTTGCCCCATCTAGCATCCCAGGGTTCCCAAGAAAGTTCAAAAAACATTAGCCGCTTTTCTTAAACATTTGTAGACTGATATCCAGTGCGTACTGTAAGAAAAATTTACACATGAAGCGGTTACAACTTGCCGAGCGCGTTTGTCTCGGAATCCACGTCTTTTCAATGGCATTCGGTTTGGCAGGTTTGCTCCTCGTGCTTCCGAATCCTGAATTCATTGCCAGCCTGCCCCCGTTTGGGATGGAGCTGTTTGCCTGGAGCATGGCGCAGGGGGGCGTCGGCTACATCGTACTCGGGGCGATCGCCGTCTCGATTCATGCCTACCGCTACCTCGGATTGCGTCCTTTACTCTCATTTATGCTGCCGACCCTGGCCCTGTCCCTGAGTAGCGAACTCCTGGGCACGAGTACCGGCTTCCCGTTTGGGGCGTATCACTACCTCAGCGGCCTGGGCTACAAGATTGCGGGTCTGGTGCCGTTTACGATTCCGTTGTCCTGGTTTTACATGGGCTTCGTCTGCTACACCCTAGCCCGAGCGGCGATGGAAGCGGTAACCGTTGCCCCACGCTGGGTGCGACAAATCGGCGCGATCGCCATCGGTTCGATTTTACTAACGGCCTGGGATCTGGTCCTCGATCCCGCCATGACCCAAACTCCCTATCCGTTTTGGGCGTTTGACGAAGTGGGCGAATTTTTTGGAATGCCGTCGCGCAATATTAGCGGCTGGATCGGGACGGGTGTTGTGTTTATGACCGTGGCGTCGCTCTTTCAGCGGGGTGATGAATACGTATACAAGCGTGAACAGCTTGGCTTGCCGGTTTTGGTGTACGTGGTGAATTTTCTGTTTGGTGCGACGATCACCCTGGTGGCGCTCGATTCACGGTTTGTGATCCCGGCGATGTTAAGCGTTGCCTTTGGTGTGGTTCCAGCTCTAACCTTTTGGCGTCTCGCACCGTCGGGGGATACTGGTGTGACGGCAATTCCGGCGATCGATCTAGAACCCAGTCCCACCCTAGAGCCCGTCGCGAAATAGGTTGCGA
>RDYZ01000435.1 GCA_004293855.1 Oscillatoriales cyanobacterium
CTGACCGTACCCCACGTCCACGCCGTAGACGAGTGCTGCACCGTTTTGCAGTAGACAATCCGTAAAACCACCGGTGGAAATCCCCGCATCGAGACACACGCGATCGACGGTCTCGATCGGGAACACTTCCAAGGCTTTCGCTAGTTTTTCACCACCCCGCGACACAAACCGCGATCGGGCTTTGACGATGATCGTTGCTTCCACATCCACCACCGTCCCCGGCTTATCCAACACCGCATCATTCACCTTCACTTCGCCCGCCCGAATCCAGCGCTGGGCAAGCTGACGCGATGGGCAAAGGCTGCGCTCCACCAGCAGCAGATCAAGGCGTTGTTTCGGCATGGGGCTGTTATGGGTCGAGAGGGGTGAGGGTCGGGCCAAGGACGGAACAACCCAGGCGGCGGAGATGGGCGATCTAACGATCGCGATCGCTGCGTTGGGGTTTCGGCGGATTCAGTTTTGGGGCTTGTTCGGCTTCATAGGCTTCGTAGGCCGCCACCACCCGTTGCACCAGGGGATGGCGCACCACGTCCGCCGAGGTGAGATGACAGATGCCGATCCCGTCCACATTTTTCAGGATACGTTGGGCGATCGTTAAACCCGAGGTTTGGTAAGACGGCAAATCATTTTGCGTGATATCACCGGTCACAACCATTTTGGAGCCGAAGCCGAGGCGAGTTAACACCATTTTCATCTGGGCTGGTGTCGTATTTTGGGCTTCATCCAAAATCACAAAGGCATTATTCAGCGTCCGGCCACGCATGTAGGCAAGAGGGGCCACTTCGATGATGCCGCGCTCCATTAAGTCCGGAATTTTTTCCGCGTCGATCGTCTCGTACAGGGCATCGTACAGGGGACGTAAAAATGGGCTAACTTTTTGCTGCAAATCTCCGGGTAAAAAGCCCAGTTTTTCCCCGGCTTCTACGGCAGGGCGGGTTAGAATCAACCGCTCATAATCTTTCTTGAGCAGCGCTTGCACGGCCATCATGGCGGCAATATAGGTTTTTCCCGTTCCCGCTGGGCCAATGCAAAAGGTTAAATCGTTGCTGCGTATGGCGCGGACGTATTGCCGTTGGCGGAAGGTTTTGGCACGGATTTGTTCACCCCGCCGGGTGGTAATCAGAACATCATCACGTAGGTCTTTGAGTTCACCTTCCCGATCGGTGTCTAAGGCATGGGCAGCGGTTTTGATGTCCACTTCCGTAACGGCTTTACCAATACCCCACTGATCTTCGAGTAATGCAATCAGCTTGCGGCAACGTTCTACAGCTTTCGGTTGGCCGTCAATTTCCACGGCTTGACCGCGCAAGACGAGGGTGGTTCCAGTTAGGTGACCGATCGCCTTGAGGGTTTTTTCCTGAGCGCCTGCCAGGGCGATCGCACTCTCGATACTCGGCAATTGAACGGTAGAGCGTTGGGACATTAAAGCTGTAACAAAGCTGTAAACGCGGAACGACGGACGG
>RDYZ01000436.1 GCA_004293855.1 Oscillatoriales cyanobacterium
CCCGTTTCTGCTTGATTTAACTGACTGAGACGCCGATCGACCTGTTGGCGATCGAAATTTGCACTGGTGTTACTCCGTGCCGCCGCTGCCTGTGCCACCGCTAACCGTCGCTCCGCCGCCTGGATCGCCGCCTGGGTATCCACCACCAAGCGTTCCTGTTCCAAAATCTGCGACGTTAACTCATCATTTTCAATAATCGCCACCACGTCACCCCGACGCACTTCTGCCTGTGGCTTCACCCGTAACTCCACCCGTCCCGCCTCACGCATCGACACCGATTGCCGATTATCCTCCTGTAACCCCACCTCTGCCCGTCCTGTCACATGAGTTGGCAACGGAATAAACCCTAATCCGGCTAGTAATGCCACCACCATAAAAAAGGCCGTGCGTTTTGAGATCGATCGCCCGGAAGATTCTGCCATTGGGGGTTCTGCGGGATCGGCTGATTCCGTAGAACCGGCAGGCGCGATCGGGGTTGGGCGTGTCGCTCCTGGGGGGACAACTTTTAGGGGTGAAACGTGGTTGGGTCGAGAGGAAGAGGTCATGGCGTTCGGTAGAGCAACGGTGGTCACCGCCCGTCTCAGGGATCGGGTCAGGTGGGGTCAGCATCCCAGAGCGTGTAATAAGCCAGCCAAAGCGCTAATACAAAAGCGATGGGTGCTGGCAGTGTTATCAGGGAAACGTGCAGAATTTTACTGAAGAGAAAGCCAAAAATGCCGACGAGATACAGCAAACTCAAGGGAGCGTAGGCAGCGAGGATGGGGCGAAAGGGTGGATATTCGGTCTCCGGTTTGCCGATGAATTTGCGTTGATAGTAGGCAAAGGCACGACCGCGTAGGCCATTGATCCGGGTGGCGGCGACGAGGAGATGATAGCCGTCAAATTTCGCGAGGGGGTTGAGGTTGAGTAAAACCGTGACGATCGAGGCGCTAAACAGAAGGTAGCTCAGTTCGTAAAGCCACTGGCCGATCGTGGTCAGGTTCCAGACGAGGAGCGCGATCGCGGCGATCGCCAATTGCGTTAAAACACCGGCTCCCACCACCAGCAAGCGTTGATAGCGCGGCAGGCCGTAGGAGTTGGTACTGTTGGTGTAAGCGGCGGGGAACAGACACATGAACATCAGCCCCATGCTTTTGACGGGCTTACCGAAGTGCTTCAAGGTAAAAGCATGGCCGAGTTCGTGGATGCTGAGAACAACCAGACTGGCGATGATATATTTCACGAGCAATCCCGCACCCTGGTCGTTCCACAATTGGACACCATAGGCCAGCAAATCAGGCGCTTGGGCAAAACCGACGATCGCCATTAGCGCCAAACTCGCCATGAAGCCATACCAAAACGTCCGCGTCCAAATCCAGCGCAATTTACCGACGTGGCGCGATAGCCAGGGGTCGGGGTCGCAGATTTTGCGCTTAAAAAACAGGAGCTGCATCGGGTTGAATTTGCCGCGTGGTTTAGCAGG
>RDYZ01000164.1 GCA_004293855.1 Oscillatoriales cyanobacterium
CTCCAAACAGCGCCGACACGGGCGATGGCATTGCAGCAGGCACAGATCGCGATGTTACAGGGTGACGTACGGATTGAGGGGGGGACGATCGTCGGACTCGGGGAACCGTTACCGCTGCCGGAGAACTTGGTGGGTCTGCCAGATATGGAATTCTCGCATCCGTACTATTGGTCGGCGTTTACGATGATTGGTGGCCCCTGGTAACTGATCGGCATGAGGTAAAAAATTGTCAGTGAATGGGCTACCCGCGCCTCTGTACATTCGGAAGATCGGAAGACCTGAACCCTAAACCTTTAAGGCCACCTCGACGCGATCCATTAACTCTGGCAGATAGTGATAAAAACGCCCATAACGTAACTGCATTGCATCGATCGTGCAACTGCCACAGTGAAACCCTTCCGGTGGGACTGCTACGTGTTGCACGATCGCATCCGACACTCCAACCCAGGGAAAATGACCCTCCGGAGCTGTCAGGGAATTCATGAGTTCTGACTCGTTACGCCAATCACTGCTGACAAAATCCACCTCAGACCGGGGTGCGGCAATCTTCCAACCAACCCGATCCCGCAAGGCATCTACCGCTAACTCTGGATGGGTTGGATGCTCGGCGCGTGCGGCTTGCCAAAGACGCAACTGTACGCTGAGGCCAAATCGCCCAGCGCTGGCGGTGAGCCACAGTTGATCGATCGCCCGTATCAGATCTGGTGACACCACAGCGCGATCGAACGGTGGCAAGGATACAGAATCTGGGGCCAGCAACCGCCGCGTTTCCCGATCAGCTCCTGCCCAGTCCCGCGCCTGAAGCTTTGCCTGTAACTCCGTCAGTTGCGGATCGACGGCTTGGTCTCGATCCTCGGTTTCTGGATAGCAGACTCCCGCTGTTGATCGGACAAACTCACCCGATCGCAAGTAGTGTACGACCTGCATCTGTTGCGGTGACCCGTCTGTCGGGCGCAAACTGACGTATAGCCCATGCACGGACGCTGGAGCTGCATAGAGTCGTTCCGCTTGGTTGGGCAAACTGCGAAATGCTGCATCAAACGGTAGCCGGGAAAAATCAGCATCGGGAGCTAAGGCTTCGTAATCACTCAGCGCAGCGCTACGCAGGAGGGTTTGTACCCGACCCTGGCGATCGCGCCATTCCACCGCCAACATCGGAGTGGTTTCCAGCGGGTTGGGTGAGCTATTGATCCCTGCCGCATCCGTGGTGTAGCCCGTTAAGCGATAGGTTAAGCTCACCCCTCGGGCGAGTGTGACGCCCGCTTGGCAGGCAAATCGATCGGACTCAGCCTCGGACTCAGCGCTAACGACCGGTGGGGCGAGCAGTGCCAAGAGAACAGGTAAAACAGCGCTCAAGCAAGTCGGAGTTAATCGATGCCACATGGGTCAGTCTCTCTCCACTGAGGATAGGTCTAGCACAGAACAACAGATTGAAACGGGACGCTAGTCTGTGATGAAGCGTGGGACATACGAACGGAGAAGCAGCACGTCCTGTGACCTTTGGACGCAGAACACCTAGACCTGTGTTCCGCCAACAGATGAGCTTCGCCGCAGATCGTCATGCCTGCACGGGTGTCACAGCCGAACCCGCCACCGCCTGTCGTTCACGATAGCGATAGTAGGCCGCACACGCCCCCTCCGATGACACCATCGGCGCACCCAACGGACGATCGGGCGTGCAGGTTTGACCAAAAGCCGGACACTCGTGGGGTTTCTTGAGGCCGCGCAAAATCTCGCCACTTTGACAAACACCATCATCCACCGACGACGCGACCACCACCTTAAACCGACGCCGCGCATCAAACTGGGCATACTCCGATCGCAACTCCAGCCCGCTGTTCGGCAACTCGCCAATCCCACGCCAGGACTGCGCCGTCACCTGAAACACCGATTCGATCGTCGCGATCGCCGCTGCATTCCCCGGCTCACGCACCGATCGCGCGTAGCAATTTTCCACGGTCGCCGTCCCCGCCTCCAGTTGCTGCACGCAGTGGTACACCCCATGCAAAATGTCCAGCGGCTCGAACCCGGTCACAATGATCGGCACTTGGAAGCGATCGGCGATCGCGTGATACATTTCAAACCCAGTCACCGTACACACATGACCCGCCGCAAGGAATCCCTGCACCTGACAATCCGGCGCGGCCAAAATGGTGGACATCGCTGGTGGAACGAGCACGTGCGACACCAGGAGCGAAAAATTATCAAGGCCGAGCTGTTGCGCTTGACGGACGGCGAGGGCGGTGGCGGGGGCGGTGGTCTCGAAGCCGACGGCGAAAAAGACGATTTGCCGATCGCGTTGTTCAGCCGCCAAGCTAACGGCATCGAGGGGGGAGTAGACGATCCGCACGTCTGCCCCTTGGGCTTTGGCTGACAGCAGATCGATCGTCGAACCAGGGACACGCAGCATGTCGCCGAAGGAGCAGAAGATTACGTCAGGCTGTTGGGCGATCGCGATCGCTCGATCAATGGCCTCGATCGGGGTAACGCAGACGGGACAGCCGGGGCCGTGGACAAGGGTGATCTGCTCTGGTAGTAGTTGATCGAGACCGTGTTTAACGATCGAGTGAGTCTGACCGCCGCAGATTTCCATGATGGTATGGGGGCGCGTCACCGTTGCGGCGATCGCCTCGGCCACCTGACGGCAACGATCGGCGTCGCGGTATTCCTGGACATATTTCATTGCGAGACCTTGCTCAGGGGATCGGTGGTCGCGACGGTGGCCTGATCGCCGATCGCATTCATGGCGGCGATGTCATCTAGGGTTTGCTGCGCTTCGGCTGCATCGACTAGTGCGATCGCCACCCCCGCGTGCACGATCGCATAATCGCCGATCGTCGCTTCCGGCAAATACGCCAAACTAGCCGCACGGACAACACCGCCAAAGCTGATGCGCCCGCTACGGTTGAGGTCGTCGCCCTCAATGCTAAGAATTTTTCCGGGAATCGCTAAACACATACCACTGGGAGAAAACGAAGATGAAATGCGAGACCGTTCTCGACGCAAACCTGCTCGCCCCTATCCTAACGATCTTCCCTGGGAGTCCTGGGGAATTCCATGATTTTTTGATGTTCGCGTAAATAAACGTGAATCCAGCCGAGGCAGGACTTTCGCCTAATTTTCAAAAAACTGCCGCCAAACTCCCAACATCAAACAAGCCGCCGGGGGGCACTCGGAGGCTCTAAACGCGTGTGGAGGATTGCATCAGTCTGATTCGTCAGCAGCAGCCGATGAAGCGCGAACCCGTCTAGAAGTCGAGCAACTCAGCTTGTTTGCTTGCTAGGGAATCCCCGCGCCTTTCGGTCGGGGAGGATGTCAAATCTCGTCTCAAACCCGCATGAGTTTTGACCCATTCTTCGCTAGAGTAAAAAAACTCAATCTTGCATCGTGCCTTTGTTCGTGACCTACGTTCTCGATCGCCATTACACGCCCGATCACAACCCGCTCCCTTCCACACATGCCACCCTGTCACTGGTCGCAGACGATCGCACCCGCGTTCGCCATCGCTTCACCGGCGACCAGGGTGAAGATTTTCACCTGGACTTACCGCGTGGAACCCTCCTACAGGACGGAGATCGCCTCACGGATTCGGCTCGATCAATTATCGTCACCATTCGCGCCAAACCCGAACCCGTTTATACGATCACCGCTAGTTCAACGCACCATTTAATGCGCTTGGCCTACCACCTCGGCAACCGTCACGTGGCGATCGAAATCGGTCAAACGTATTTGCGATTACAACCCGATCCCGTGCTCAGGGCTATGCTGCTACAGCTTAAAGCACACATCAACGATGATGTTTTACCGTTTTTGCCCGAAGTCGGCGCGTATCATGGCCATGCTCACAGTACCCCTACCGGATCAAGCTTGTGATCTTCAGCCGATATTTCACCCACTCCTGCTGGGCGAAAAGCGTTACGAGTAAGGCATCATAAGAAAGACCGATCCAACCTATTGTCTAGGTCTATCAGATGTATCGCGACGATTCCACCCAAGGTCACGTTTCGTTGCGCTTTGATACCGTCGAAATTTTGCAAAACGGCAAATCGTAACCCGCGATCGGTACATTGATCACGTGCTTTGCGAGTCAGTGGATTTTCCTTTAGTATTTATCCTCTAAACCCGATTCACGACTGACCCCACGTAACGATCGACCGGCATCCTCACCATCGTTAATCGATGCACCATGCCGAACCGCTCACCGTCCCCTCCACCTGCATCCATTGCACTGGAGAACACGTCCTGGTCATCGCGATCAACTCTGATAACCGACACCCTTCGTCTCAGTTTGCCGCCTTAATCCACTGGCGCTGGGATCACCTGTCCTGAACAACACTGCGATTAACTTTACGAGTGATCGATTCGTTTCATTCAGGCATTAAACCGACAGGACGATTGAGGAACAATCACCCCCTCATTCCCCGTTCCCTGTCTACGTTTGATCGTTCGTCGTCGTCAACCTAGCCTAAGCTTTAGTTTTCTCCTAGACGAGGCACCGATATGGCTCGACACCGCGTCGAATGCAGCGCACACTCCGATATTCACACCACTGACATGACCGTAAACACTATGGCTGGCCACTCCAACTCCGCAACTCCGATCGAAGCCTCTGCAACCGTGGGCCCGCGCTGGCTGGAAGAAGAGCGCGATGCGTGCGGTGTGGGCTTTATTGCCCAGCAACAGGGCAAGGCCAGTCACACGGTCATTGAAAATGCGTTGCGATCGCTCGGTTGTATGGAGCACCGGGGCGGCTGTAGTGCCGATTACGATTCAGGAGATGGATCGGGGATTTTGGCGGCTGTGCCGTGGGCGTTGATCGATCGCTGGGCGAAACAAACGGGCTTAGGGGATCTCAACCACGAAACCACAGCCGTGGGTATGACCTTCCTGCCCCAAGATAGCGAAACCACAGCCGTGGGTATGACCTTCCTGCCCCAAGATAGCGAAACGGCAGCGGCGGCACGGAACATTGTTAAGCAAACGTTAGAATCTGAAGGATTAACGCTAATTGGTTGGCGTCCGGTTCCCGTCGCGCCGGGAGTGTTGGGTCGTCAGGCGGCGGAATTACAGCCGACGATCGAGCAGTTTGTCGTGACCAGCGATCTGTCGGGTGATGATCTCGAACGTCAGTTGTTCCTCGGTCGTCGCTCGATCGGGAAGGTGCTGAACGGTCGCAGTGATATCGAATGGGGGATTAACTTCTACATTTGCTCCCTCTCGGCGAAGACGATCGTGTATAAAGTGCCGAAATCCTCGGTGATTTTTACCTCGATCTGAAAGATCACGATTACGTTTCGGCCTTCGCGGTCTATCACCGTCGCTTCAGCACCAACACGATGCCGCGCTGGCCGTTGGCGCAACCGATGCGTCTCCTCGGTCACAACGGCGAGATCAATACGCTGCTTGGTAACGTCAACTGGATGCTGTCGCGCGGTGCGGAGCTGTCGCACCCGGATTGGGGCGATCGCATCCGGGAACTGTTGCCCGTTGTGGATCTGAATAATAGCGACTCGGCGAACCTGGATAACGTCCTAGAACTGATCGTGCGCTCCGGTCGGACGCCGATGGAAGCGTTGGCGATTCTGGTTCCCGAAGCCTACATGAACCAACCGGCGCTTGAAGCCTATCCTGAAGTCGTCGATTTTTATGAGTATTATCGCGGCCATCAGGAAGCCTGGGACGGCCCTGCGTTGCTGGTGTTTTCCGATGGTAAAACCGTCGGTGCGGGTCTCGATCGCAACGGCCTGCGTCCGGCGCGGTATGTCATCACCAATGACGGCATGGTGATCGTGGGGTCGGAAGCGGGTACGGTTCCCCTGGATGAATCGACGATTATCGAAAAAGGTCGCCTCGGTCCGGGTCAGACGATCGTCGTGGATCTCGATCATCAAAAACTCCTAAAAAACTGGGATGTGAAGCGTGAATTCGCCTCGCGCAATCCCTACGGTGAATGGGTTAAAGCCCGTCCGATTCTCGGTCAGGCCGAAGATGTTGGCTTTGAAACCGACGCCGACACGCTGCTCACTCAGCAAAACGCCTTTGGTTACGGTCAGGAAGAGGTCGAAATGGTGATCGTCGGCATGGCGACTGAAGCCAAAGAGCCGACCTACTGCATGGGCGACGATATTCCGCTGGCGGTGCTGTCGGATAAGCCGCACCTGCTCTACGACTATTTCAAACAACGGTTTGCCCAGGTCACCAACCCGCCGATCGACCCGCTGCGGGAAGGTCTGGTGATGTCGCTGAAGATGTCCCTTGGTCGTCGTGGCAATCTGCTCGATCCGTCCCCCGGCGTCGATCGCCTGTTGACGATCGATAGCCCGGTGCTGACGAATAAAGACCTCAGTGGCATTCGCAATTCGGTACTCGAAACCGCAACGCTCTCGACGCTGTACCCGGTCGAAACGGGCTTGAAAGCGGCGATCGAGGCGCTGTGTGCTGCCGCCGTGGCTGCTGTGAACACGGGTGCGGAAGTGTTGATCCTGAGCGATCGTAGCGAAACCGGCCTCACGGCGGATCAGCTCTACATTTCGCCCCTCGTGGCGGTCGGCGCGGTTCACCACCACCTGATCAGCCAAGGTCTGCGGATGCGGGCTTCGCTGATCGTGGATACGGCGCAATGCTGGAGTACGCACCATTACGCATGCCTCGTCGGTTACGGTGCTTCGGCAGTATGTCCCTACCTGGTGATCGAAACGATCCGTCAGTGGCGCAGCGAAGAGAAAACGCAAAAGCTGATGGATGCGGAACGAATTCCGGCGGTGACGCTGGACGAAGCGATCGCCAACTATCGCAAGGCGGCTGAGGCGGGCTTGCTGAAAATTCTGTCCAAAATGGGCATTTCGCTGCTGGCGAGCTACCAAGGGGCGCAAATTTTCGAGGCGATCGGTGTGGGTAAAGAAATCGTTGACCTGGCACTGAAAGGCACAACCTCGCGGATTGGCGGTCTAACCCTGGCCGATTTGGAACGTGAAACGGCACAGTTCGTGAAGCGTGCTTTCCCGGAAGCTCAAAAACTGGAGCATTTCGGCTTTGTCCAATGCCGTAAAAAAGGTGAGTATCACGGCAACAGCCCCGACCTGAGCAAGTTGCTGCACAAGGCCGTGCGTGAGGGTGAATACGACCATTACGAAACCTACACGAAATATCTGGAGGAGGCACCGATCGCGACCCTGCGGGATCTGCTGGAGTTCGGCAGCGATCGCGAGTCGATCGCCCTCGATGAGGTGGAATCGATCGAGGACATCCTCAAAACCTTCTGTACTGGCGGCATGTCCCTCGGTGCGCTATCGCCCGAAGCGCACGAAACCTTGGCGATCGCCATGAACCGCATCGGCGGTAAGTCGAACTCGGGCGAAGGTGGTGAAGATCCGATCCGCTTCAGCGTCTTTAACGATGTGGATGAAAACGGCCATTCGCCCACCCGTCCGGCGCTGAAGGGTCTCAAAAATGGCGACACCGCTTGCTCCTTCATCAAGCAAATCGCCTCGGGTCGTTTCGGTGTGACGCCGGAGTACCTGATGAGCGGTCAGCAGCTTGAAATCAAGGTGGCACAGGGTGCGAAACCGGGAGAAGGTGGCCAGTTACCGGGTAAAAAGGTGAGTGATTATATTGCGTCGCTGCGCCGATCGAAACCCGGTGTCACACTAATTTCGCCGCCGCCGCACCACGATATTTACTCGATCGAAGACCTCGCCCAACTGATCTACGATCTGCACCAGATCAACCCAGCGGCGGGCGTTTCAGTCAAGCTGGTGGCCTCCGTGGGCATCGGTACGATCGCTGCTGGTGTCGCCAAAGCCAACGCCGATGTGATCCAAATTTCCGGCCATGACGGTGGCACGGGAGCCAGCCCGCTGAGTTCGATCAAGCACGCCGGTAGCCCCTGGGAGCTGGGTCTCTCGGAAGTGCAACGGGTGCTAATCGAAAATGGGTTACGCGATCGCGTTGTGCTGCGTGCCGATGGCGGCATGAAAACCGGCTGGGATGTGGTGCAAGCCGCGATGCTCGGTGCGGATGAGTACGGCTTCGGCACGATCGCCATGATCGCCGAGGGCTGCATCATGGCGCGGGTGTGCCACATGAACAGTTGCCCGGTGGGGGTCACAACCCAGCGTGAGGATCTCCGCAAGCGCTTCCCTGGAATGCCGGAGCATGTGGTGAATTTCTTCCTCTACGTGGCGCAGGAGGTGCGATCGTTGCTCGCGAAACTGGGCTACACGTCTCTGCGTGAGATTGTTGGTCGTTCCGATCTGCTCAAGGCGCGGGATGTGCAACTCAGCAAGGTGACGGCACTGGATCTGGATTGTCTGCTGAAGCTACCCCAGGGCGAGAATCGCGACTGGGCGATCTATCAGGATGTGCATACGAACGGTCACGTTTTAGATGATGAGATCCTGGCGGATGCAGAAATCCGAGCGGCGATCGACAACCAGACCAAGATCGAGAAGACGATCGCGATCGTCAATACCGATCGCAGTGTCGGGGCGCGGGTTTCGGGTGAAATTGCCAAGCGTTATGGCAACACGGGCTTTAAGGGTGCGATCGATTTGCACTTTACGGGCAGTGCGGGTCAAAGTTTTGGCGCGTTCAACCTGGCGGGCATGACGCTAACCCTGGAGGGTGAGGCGAACGATTATGTCGGTAAGGGCATGAATGGTGGCGAGATCCGCATTACGCCGCCGATGGGTTCGTCGATCGATCCGTCGGAGAATGTCATCCTCGGCAATACCTGTCTTTACGGTGCGACGGGCGGCAAGTTGTTTGCGCGGGGTCGTGCGGGCGAGCGGTTTGCGGTGCGTAACTCGAAGGCGATCGCGGTGATTGACGGGGCGGGCGACCACTGTTGTGAGTACATGACGGGTGGTGTGGTCGTGGTCTTGGGGCCGGTGGGTCGTAATGTCGGTGCGGGGATGACGGGCGGTCTGGGGTATTTCCTGGATGAGGACGGCAGTTTCGCGGCGAAGGTGAATCCTGAGATTGTGTCGATTCAGCGGGTGGTTTCGCCTGCGGGTGAGGCGCAGTTGAAGGATCTTGTTGCGGCGCAGGCGGCGCGGGGCAGTCTGAAGGCGAAGCGGATTCTGGAGAACTGGGCGGAGTTTCTGCCGATGTTCTGGCAGGTTGTGCCGCCGTCGGAGGCTGGTTCGGCTGAGGCTGCTTCTGAGGTGGCGAAGGAGTTGGCTAAAGCGTAAGGACTGCATCAGATACAAGAGTTGACAAGAATATGTAGACTGTGAATCACATGAGCCTGCACATTCTTGTCAACTCTTGTTGGCAAGCAAAAAGAAAAAAGTACCATGAAGATAAAAAGACTTTCTTACTATGATGATGAACTTAAGTGGAAGCTCAACTCCGTAGATTTCAATAAGAGCTTAAATTTACTTGTTGGAATATCCGGAGTAGGAAAGACAAGAACTCTAAGATCTATTCATGCTCTAAAATCTATCGCTAATGGGTCTTCATACAATGGTGTTGAATGGGAAGTACAGTTTACCGGTGAAGATTCACTCGAGTATCTTTGGTCAGGTAAATTTGAGACTCTAGAGGAGAATACAGCACTCGAAAGTCCGGAGATAGATGAAGATCTAGAGAGGAAAAATGAAGCCCGAATTCTCTCTGAGTGCTTGATGTGTCAAGACACAGTAGTAGTCGAAAGAAGTGGTGATGAGATAGTATTTAATGGTTCCAAAACTCCCAAGCTATCTAACACGGAAAGCGCTGTTAAAATCTTTGAGAATGAAGATGACATTGTACCTGTGAGGTCTGCATTTCGTAAGATCATTGAAGTTGGAAGACGCCCATCTCAAGATTCTGAACTACGACTTACAACTTCTGCTTTAAAAAGATATGAAAAGTCGAGCTTAGATGATCTAAAGAATAGTTCTCTTAGTGTGGCTGCAAAGTTGGCAATTTTGTATAAATCCTTCCCGAAAGAGTTTGACAAAATCAAGGCCAGTTTTACAGATATATTCCCTAATGTAGTAGACATCAAAATCGAGAAGATTCAGAAGAAGAATATACCGGTATCCATTGCTCAAATCTTACAAGATGCAACCACTCTGAGTATTCGTGAAAGAGGCGTGGAGCCGTGGATTGATAATATTTCGGCAGGAATGCGAAAAACTATTGTATGTATAAGTGAGCTTTTCTTTGCGCCATCTGGCTCTATCGTCATGATAGATGAACTGGAGAACAGTCTTGGTATAAATTGCATAGATAGTGTAGCTGATCTTATTTTAAGTAATAAAGACTCACAATTCATTGTCACAAGCCATCACCCTTACATCGTAAACAATATTACGCCAGCTTTTTGGAAAATTGTCACCAGAAAAGGAGGAGAGGTTACAGTCAAAAAGCCAGAAGACTTCCATATTTCTAGCTCTCGCCAAGAGGCTTTTATAGAGTTGATCAATGTTCTTGAAGATGAAGAAGTCTGGAGTGAGTAAACCTAGGTATGAACGTATACTTTCTGGTGGAAGGTCGGAGCACAGAAAAGAAGCTATATCCGAGCTGGCTCTCTACTCTAGTTCCTGAGCTTGAGCGGGTTAAGTTCTACGACGGAGCTTGTAAAAACAACTACTACATATTGAGCGCAAACGGTTATCCCAGAATTCTTGGTGAGGGATTGAATCTTGCACTTCAGCACTTGAGTGAAACGCAAAGCTATGACCGTTTGGTTATATGTCTTGATTCAGATGAGCAGTCAATCCACGAAAGAGAGGAAATTGCAATGAGTAGACTGCTAGAGAAAATAGAAACAAAACAAGAGCTTAGGCAAGTAAAGTTTGACATCATTGTGCAACACAGATGTATAGAGACGTGGCTTCTTGGAAATAGAAAAATATTTAACTCCAGACAACCGGTAACAAAGCCTTTGTCAGACTACAAGTCGTATTACAACGTCTGCGATTTTGATCCAGAATTAATGGGGAAATTCAATTTCAAAAACCACGCTGACTTTCACTTTGAGTATTTGAAAGAAATCTTTAACGAGAAAGGTTTGAGGTACACAAAGAAGTATCCTCAAGATACCCAAAAGTCTCACTATTTGGAGCAACTTATAAATCGTGTACAAGATGGGGAAGGCCATCTTAATACTTTTGCAAGATTTTTGTCTCTCTGTGAAGCGATAAAGCTCGAGTTGTAGATACTGTGTTGGGAGCAAAAGCGCAAGGGGTAAGAAAAATATCCTAAGCAGAGTCAGCCACAACAGGAGCGAGCTGGTTCGGATCAAAGGGAGCT